>JBEBXQ010000062.1:0-26891 GCA_040391535.1 Telluribacter sp.
ATCCTTTGTATTTGAAAATAATGTTGACAAATGTCCTGAATTAAGTGACGCCCTGAAAACGCAATACAAGGCAGAAGTAAAATTCCTCAGGGGTTTTTACTACTGGACAATTCTGAAACAATATGGCCCTGCCGTACTGATCAGGGAAGAATTACCTGTTGATTATGACTGGAACAGTATTCCCAGATCGTCTTATGACGAGTGTGTGGATTACATTGCAGCCTTGATGGACGAAGCAGAAGCTGATCTTCCGTTGCATTGGCAGAACGACCGCCAGTGGCTGGGTAAGCCTACCAAAATGGCCTGTAAAGCAGTAAAAGCGGAAGCCTATCTGTTTGCAGCAAGCCCTCAGTGGAACGGTAACAAGGAGTATGCCGGTTTCCGGAATCATGACAACATCCCGCTGACCAATACCAGTTATGATGAGTCACGCTGGAAGCGGGCGGCAGACGCTGCTTATGCGATCATTCAGATCGCGGAGAGTAATCCGGCAGTAAATATCAAACTGTACAAAAACCATGAAAACGGTGATGGTGCCGTATTTAACCCCTACAAGTCTGTACGGGACGTACTGTTAAAGCGCTGGAACAGTGAGATTATTTTTGGCCGGGCCGGCTTTGACCAGAATGCCTGGGAAGTGCATGCTTCTCCCGGAACCTATAACCTGGGAGGGATTGCTCCTACCCAACGGGTGGTAGATGCCTTTATGATGAAAAACGGGAAAGGTATTTTCGATCGGGAATCCGGCTACATGGAAGAGGGTTTCGCTGAAGAAGGATATGAGAACTGGAATCCGCAGAACCTTGACCTGCAGGCTGACCGCACCAAAATGATCGAACTCATCCGCAGCGGGGATGCCTGGGGCCACTGGCCCGGAGACTGGAATATGTATGCCAACCGGGAACCGCGTTTTTATGCCTTTATCCTGTACAACAACCGCCCTATCCCTCAGCTGCCGCCGGATATTGACAAAAGAGACTACTTTTCGACCAGAAATTCTGTGGTAAATCAGCAGGACGGGTATGGCCGGGCCGAATTTTACTACGGCGGATTTTCAAGAGGGTCCGGAGCTTCTACCTTTTATCCCCGGACAGGGTACCTGGTGCTGAAAAACGTGGATCCTCAAAGTAACATGAGAGACCGGGTTTATGTGAATGTCGGGCGGCAGTTTACCTATTACCGGTACGCTGCTGTTTTGCTGGATTATATCGAGGCTTTAAATGAATATGATCCGGGTAATCCTGATATTGAGAAATACTGGAATATGATCCGTGAAAGAGCCGGTATCCCAGCCATCTTTACCTCAAATCCCGAAATCAAGGGAAACAAGAACCTTCAAAGGGAGAGAATCCTGAAAGAAAGACAGGTGGAACTCTGCTTTGAAGGAGACCGCTATCATGTGACACGCCGAAGATGGCTTTCGCATACTCCTGATACCGGCACCGCAGACGACTACAAGCGTCAGTATGGTGATGGCGGACGTTTCTGGGGCATGGATATCAATGCCGGTGTTCCCAATACCAACAGTTTTAAGTTCACGGGATTCTATAAAAGAGTAGCGTTTGAAACCCGGGTTTATGACTGGAAAAATGCGCTCTTCCCAATACCTCAGTCAGAGATTGATAAAAATCCGCAGCTTGTACAGAATCCGGGTTGGTAACCTTTTAACATTTATTCCATGAGATACTTCAATCGTTATATAAAATTTATTGTCGTGGTACTGGCAACCGGGGTTATTTCCTGCGAAACCGGGCTCTCAACGATATCGGTCCCGGCCAGGATATACCTGCCTCAGGCAGAACAAATGGAAATTATACCATTACTCGGGGAATCAGCTTATGCATTGCAGGTATACAAATCCGGTATCAACCAGGATGCCTCTGCCAGTGTAACAGCTTCCGTGGATGTAGCAGAATCCGGTGCCTTCATTGAAGCCCACCCTGAATTTTCGCTGTTACCTGAACACCATTATTCCCTTCCGTCAGCTCAAATCAGTTTTGGTAAAGGAGAGGAAAGCAAGCCGCTTATTATCCGTTTTCATCGGATTGATGAATCGCTCTCTGATACCAGCTATGTACTGCCTGTCAGGCTTCAGGATGTAACCGGCGGAGCTGAACTTGCTGAAAATAAGCGTCTGGTATTTCTTACCGTAAAGCGCTTCCGGAATCCATACGAAGGCCCATACCGCATTTACGGCTCTGCAATTCCCCAAAACGGCATTTCACGTAAAATTGAGATGGTTGCCAATGCCTATTCTGTCTCTCCGGATGCCGTGACGATTCAGGGACCTGAGGATAACATGAAACTGCAGCTCACTGTTAGTGATGGCAAAGTATTGATCAGTGCGGCCCCCGGTTCAGAAGATTACCGGATACAGCATACACCGGGAACCGAAAGTACCTATTCCGGCGAATTTGATACTGATTATCAAAGAAATACCGGCAGGTTCATCCTTCACTATTCGTATACTTTAAATGAACAGGTGGTGAATGTTGTTGCGGAAATGAACTTCTGGTTATAAAACTTTTATTTCAACTACAGATCCCCTTTTTTCCTGCCGCTTCTTTATTTTGAGACTGCTTCAGACAGGGGGATCACTTTCATGGAAAGGAATTTTGCTGAACTCCTAGAGACTTCCGTTTTAACAGGCTTTTAATTACAAAACAATTCTCATCTTGAAAATCAACATTTTACTTCTGGCCTGCCTGCTGTACATTTTCAGCAGCCATACCACCCGTGCGCAATATGGTAAAACCAGTATTGCAGACCTTGTTCTTATTTATCAGGGCGGAGTGCACCGGCCTATGGAATGGACCAAAGACCAGTTTGTTCCTTACGTAGTCCACAAAAACATGAAAGGTGAAAAAAACTGGCTTTTTGATGGCTTTCTTTTTCTGGAATTCAAAGATGGTAAAGGCCGGAATTATGCCCCCGGATACGATAAGCTCAATGCCCGCCGGCAGGAATGGGAATGGCTGCTGGACAGGAAGTTTGAAAAAGGAAAAGCTTTTGATGCCCTCAATGAATGCATAGCCGATCAGAAAAAAATCATGGGCAAGCCTGGTTTTAAACATAAACTGGTGGTGGGTTTACCTTCTCCGATCCTGAACCAGCATGACTGGGGAGAGCTCAATGGCAAAGCCCTTGATTTCAGTAAACCCGAGGATAGATTAACAGCCGGGAAATGGTATATAGACCGGTTTTTAGAGCGTTATCAGCGGGCCGGTTACGAGCATCTGGAACTGGATGGTTTTTACTGGGTCGACGAAGATGTCAGGGGATGTGCTGATATTCTGGAACCGCTGGGAAATTATATACGGTCGAAGAAACTGAAATTCTGCTGGATTCCTTACTGGAAAGCCCAGGGGTACGATCAATGGAAAGAATATAAGTTTGACTTTGCATGGATACAGCCCAATCATTTCTTTAACAAAGAAATCAGCAATGATCGTATTGATCAGGCCACGGCCTTTGGTTACAGGCATAATATGGGAATGGAAATGGAGTTTGACGCACGGGCACTGGCAGATAACAAAGCCGGTATGCGTGACCGCCTGGAAAGTTATATTAAGGGCTTTGAAAAACATCATGTATTCAGAGATGCTTCTATTGCCTATTACGAAGGAGGAAACGGAATTTATCTGTTTTCAAAATCAACCAATCCCCTCGACAAGGAATTAATGGATAAGCTGGCTGCGCATATCGTTGAGCGAAAAAACAAAAAATTCATGAAATCGCTCAGGAAAGGCAAATAACCGTAAGTATTTTTCAGCAAACAGCCCGGATCGCTTCGGGCTGTTTGCCTATTATATCATCTGGTTTTTTCCAGAATTTCTTCCAGAAATGCTCTGAAAGGTGCGGCAAATTCTTTCCGCTTCAATGCAAATTCAACCGTCGTTTTCAGGAAATCCAGCTTATTCCCGATATCATGGCGCTGCCCTTCAATAAGGTGAGAGTAAATGTTTTCCTTTTTGAGTAATAACAAAAGTGAATCTGTCAGCTGAATTTCATTGTTTTTACCTTTTTCGGTTTGTTCAATCGCCTGAAAAATCCCCGGTGACAAAATATAACGACCGGCAATAGCCAGGTTAGAAGGAGCCGATTCAATCGCAGGTTTTTCAATCAGGGTCTGTAGCTCCCGGATAGTATCGCTCAGGACCGTTCCGCCGATAATTCCATAACGGTTTACTTTATCAGCCGGCACGGGCTCAACTGCAATCACCGACCCGCCAAACTGTTCGAAAGTATCGACCAGCTGCTGGGTTACCGGAATCACAGAATCCATAATAGTATCGCCCAGGAGCACCGCAAACGGCTCATCACCTACATGGTGGCGTGCATAATAAATAGCGTCTCCAAGTCCGTTTGCTTCCTTCTGCCTTACAAAATGCACATTGGCCATATCCGCCAGGCGCCGCATTTCATTAAACCATATCTGATCTTCTTTTTCTTCCAGCCTTGCTTCCAGCTCATAATTACGATCGAAATGATCTTCAATGGAGCGCTTTCCCTTACCCGAAATAATCAGAATATCCTCAATTCCTGAATCAACGGCTTCCTGCACCACATACTGAATGGTAGGAATATCGATAATCGGAAGCATTTCTTTTGGCATCGATTTGGTTGCAGGCAGGAAACGCGTTCCAAGCCCTGCAGCCGGTATTACAGCTTTACGAATCATTCTGTGTATTTCTTTTTAAATCAATTAATCATTTAAGCAGCCCTTTATTCAATATAGGGTTTAATAACCCTGGCATTCAGTTTTTTCAATTGTATAAAAAGCCTGTTGAGCATCTCATCATCTTTATAGGTGCCGATGATTGTTCCGCCTGAACCGGCAAATTTGGCAGACGCTCCACAAGCCCTGGCGGCATGTACCAGACTCATGTTGCTATCCGTAATATTATAAATTTTACACCGCAGGTCGAAGTTCAGGTTCATCAGCTCATGCAGTTCCTGAGGTTTGCCGCTTTCGAGCAATGCTTTTGCCTCTTTGGCAAGATTTCCGATCTGCGCCAACACCTCCATCACATGCTCTTCACCTCTGTCATAGCGCGCTCTTACATCATTATGCACTTTTCCTGAAACCTTACTGAGATTTGTATTATAAGCTATGTACAGCTTCGGAAGCATCCGTGGATCAAGCCTTTCGTAAATTCCATAGCCGTTCTGCTGCAAATGTGCTTTATCAAAATCCATGTAAACACAGCCTTCATAACTCTGAATGACCCGATCCTGCAAACCGGCCGTTATACCCAGTTCTTCGGTTTCGGCCGTCATCACCAGTTGCGGAAGGATATGCAGGGGAATTTCAACATTATAAAATTTCATTAAGGCCCTGAAAATAGCCACCACAATAGCACTTGAACCCGACATCCCCACCTGACGGGGAATAGAAGAGCGGTAACGAACGGTGAAGTTTTTATTGGGCAGCTTGATTCCTTCTGTATTACAGTAATCCAGAAATTTTTTGATACTGGCTTTGATCAGCGGAATTCCACCGTTATAACCCAGCAGGCTCACCGACTCGGTCAGATGATAAATACTTTTGAAGGTACTTCCATCCTGAGGCTGGGCTTCGATTACCAGCTCAGGTGATTCATAAAGGGATATGGAAGCTCCGAAATTACGTACTGATATGGAAATCGTTTTGCCAAAAAAACCGTCGGATGGATTGCCTAATAAACCTGCTCTGGCATAGGCTCTGGATTCAATTATCAATGTGAATATTTTTTAGTAAGGATATTACAAATATAAAAGGCATGTTTGGAAATTCCGTACATCGGGCAAATCAATTCCACAGCCGGCTCAGGAAAAATACGGAAATCTGAATAAGATTATAACAACCTGTTCATAACCATCCGTTGTATATCCCAAAAGGGCTCACGATCTTTCAGCTACTTATCCGCAACTGAAGTCAGCCGGCCTACACCCAGGCGACTCTGACCACCTTACTGTGAATACCCATATCAGCAAAAGCTTCCAGCCACCGGAGCTGGCGGGCTGACAGGTGGTCCGTAGGAGACTTTACTTCCACCAGCATATATTCGTCCTCTTTCCATATCAGCAGATCCGGAAAGCCACGGGCATTTTCACGCAAATTAACAGCCATCTCCATCAGAATCGTTTTCAGATGCTCCAGCGGAACGACCTCCGCAATTTTCAGGGCAGCCATCAGCACTTCTTCGAACCAGCTTACCATGACATTGGTAATCCCGTTTTTATCGTGCCAAACCTGGTATAAATGGCTGATCAGCACTGCGGGGGTATGCATCGTTTCAAGCCTTTCTGCAAGCTGCTCACGCCGGCGGATATAGAAATCGGGCTGAAAAAAATCAGACGGAATCCGCTGCAAAGGGTGGTGGATGGCCTGTACATTGGTATCATAGATAATATCCCAGAAAAGCAGTCCGAAAACGGCCCGCCAGGGTTCATTTTCACTAAACACCGCATGATATCCCTGCTGAAGATAGTAATTAATAACACCGTATTCCACCTGATAACGGTAGGCCACTTCAATATCCAGCGTTTCGGCCTGGTTCAGCAGGCGGGTGGTACTTTTCACTACTTTTTTCTTACTCGAGCGGATTCTTTCCAGAAAATCAATTCCGAAATACCTTTCATCTGAATTCTGCGGATCAGCCAGCATCAGCTCACTCAGCGCTCTTGCCTCTTCCTCCAACCCCAGTTTATGCAACAGGCGCGCCCTGCGCTCCCTTGCGGGCGGCTGGTCCGTCAGCTGATACACTGTAAGTGCCTGTTCCTGCAGCTTTGATCTTTCCAGCCATGCGCCCACTTTCAGTACCAGGCTGTAATACGCCGGCAAGGCAATCTCACTCAGATGCTCTGCTGTACCAATCTGCCAGTTCATAAACCAGTCGTATACTTCTTCTGACGGCAATTCCTTTTTATGCTGTTCAAAATACTCGGCCTGCAGCGAAATCATAAAGCGGTCTTCAGCTTCTTTGCGCGTGCTAAAGCGTACGCTGAGTTTATCTTCGTCAAAATTCTGAAAACGGACATGTCCGAGATCCCGGATCACAAATTCCGTCATGTCGTCATGACGGTTTCCGAAAAACAGGAATTTCAGCATCATAACCTCCTCTCCCCTTGCAGGCATAATGATCTGGTCAGAAATGCAGGTAAATACCTGCTCAAAACGATAGGCATAATGCAGCCAGCGAACCAGATCAGGCTTTTTAACCGAGCCGGGAGGGCAGAGATCCTTATCCAGCACACGGGCTATGGAGAGCAATTCAGGTTTGGTAAATAAGGCAAGAAAATCTTCATAATCCACAGTACTGTCGCTGCTAATCTCATGAATAAAACCAGCTTCCGATAACTCACGCAGCGGGCCGTCCAGCGCACCGATTTCTTCGTAAGACAAAGCGGAAAACTTAAAGAAACGCGCATGACGATTACTCAGCCTGACATAGAGGCAGCGGGCATTTTCAGATAAATCCCGGAACTTCCGCAGAAACTCCATCTCACGTTCAGTCAGAATATTACCATACATGGACTGCACAAATGATAGCAGGTATTCAAAGTAAGTGAGGTAATATTTAGGCGGTAAAATGATGGTATTATTACGTTGCTCTTCCACTGATCCGATCCGGTAAATTGTGATTATATTAACATTAACAAGCCGCTCTTCTGATGGGTTTCAGCTATACCCAAAAATATAAAATAGAATGAATATCATTAAAATTAGAATAAAAACAATCCTGCATGGTAATAATCAAGAATATTTATGGAGTTTTGAATAGAATTCGTTTACATTTGTTTTCTTACTAAAATTATACAGCCCATATACATGAGGACACTAGATACTTTTAATTTTTCCGGGAAAAAGGCGCTTGTCAGAGTGGATTTCAACGTACCGTTAAATGAAAAATTTGAAATTACGGACGATACCAGGATCAAAGCTACTATCCCGACAATTAACAAAATTCTTAGCGACGGCGGTGCCTGTATTCTGATGTCACATTTAGGACGTCCTAAAAATGGCCCGGATGTAAAAAACTCATTGAAACATTTGGTTACACCTTTATCTCTGATCTTTGGCAAGTCCATCAAATTCGCTTCTGATTGTATCGGAGAGGATGCGGAAACACTGGCCAGGGATTTGCAACCTGGTGAAATTCTGCTGCTTGAAAATCTGCGTTTTTACAAAGAAGAAGAAAAGGGAGATCGTGATTTTGCTGAAAAACTCGCAAAACTCGGAGATGTGTGGGTAATGGATGCCTTTGGTACGGCCCACAGAGCACATGCCTCAACGGCGGTAATCGGACAGTTCTTTGAAGATAAAGTATGTGGTTATGTCATGCAGGCTGAGCTGGACAATGCGCAGCGCGTTCTTGAACATGCCGACAGGCCATTCACGGCCATTATGGGAGGAGCGAAAATTTCAGATAAGATTCTGATTATTGAAAGAATGCTGGATAAAGTGGATAACCTGCTGATTGGCGGCGGAATGTCTTATACTTTCTCGAAAGCACAGGGCGGCAGTATCGGAAAGTCACTGCTGGAAGCCGATAAGCAGGATCTGACACTTGAATTAGTAAAAAAAGCAAAAGAAAAAGGGGTTAACCTTGTACTGCCGGTTGATACGGTCATTGCTGATGATTTCAGTAATGATGCACAAAAAGAGACAGTGCCTGCCGGGAACATTCCGGACGAATGGGAAGGACTTGACATTGGCCCTGAAACCGTAAAATTGTTTTCTGACATTCTGAAGAAATCCAAGACTATTCTTTGGAATGGCCCTATGGGTGTATTTGAGTTCCGTAACTTTGCCATTGGTACCAACGCCATCGCTGATGCGGTTGTGTATGCTACAGAAGAAAACGGCGCCTTTTCACTGATTGGTGGCGGCGATTCTGCTGCTGCTGTTAATAATGCAGGATATGGTGACCGGGTGAGTTATGTATCTACCGGTGGTGGTGCGTTACTGGAATACATGGAAGGAAAAGTGCTGCCGGGTGTAGCTGCTTTATCCTGAGCAAATGATATAAATTTATTGAAAAAGGAACACCTGGGAGACATTGCTTTCAGGTGTTTTTTTTATTGACTGAATCATGACCACGTCAGTTCTGTCAACGCTTTACGGATATACCTCCGCTTTGCAATCATACTGTCATTCCTCCGGACTTAAAATAAGCACGAAGTGGTGGAATGATTATAGAAAGGTGGAAGAAGATAACGCTTATCAAGCTCTGAAAGAGTGATAATGTCAGATGGTAAACGTATCCCGAACTGACGTTAAGACAAGAAAAAACCCACTCCTAAATCAAGGAATGGGTTTAACATGTTTAACCTAAACTAATCGTATGAATTAGTATTTTTCAGGCATTGCGGAGATCAGCTGTCGCCACTTCCCACACGCTGCTGCAGATCAGACGATCCGGTATTTCTGTTTCTCACCTTTACATTCTGATTACCGAAACGGTACGTAAAAGTAATCCTGACCTGGCGGCTTGGCCACTTGCTGTGCACTTTCAGGTCAATATCTTCAAATCTGGTTTCTCCGCGGAAGGAGTTCATCCAGAATATATCGTTTACATTCAGGCGTAGTGTAGCCTTTTTCTCCAGCATGGTTTTCTGGATTCCGGCATTAATCATCCCCATCGAACGCGATTTAAACAAATCGTAAACCGCAGGGCTGTTGTACCAGCCTGATAATTCGGCGGTCCATCCTTTACCCAATGTAAAGGTATTGTTCAGGCTGCCGTTCCAGGAAAACGCCTTCAGGTCATAAATAGCCTCCTGGTAATAGGTATTATAGTGCATATAGACCGCAGTAGCGTTGGTTTGCATATTCCACCATTTCGTTACCGGAACAGGTGCCGAAACATTCAGGCTCCAGTAATCCTGATTATTAAGGTTATCGGCCATAATATAGGTTTTGTTTTCCTCAGGAATCTGGTAAGTCACCTCTCCTACAATCATATCCTTCGTGCGGCTGTAAGCGAGTGTGGTATTCAGGAACTGCTTGAAAACATGCACCAACTGAAAGGAATGTGTATACTGCGGCTTCAATAAGGGATTCCCTCTGCTGAAAGTATACGGGTCAAGGTAATATTCAAACGGATTCAGTGACTGATAATTCGGGCGGTCGATCCGGTAACTGTAAGACAGGTTAAGCACATTGTTGCTGTCAAGGTCTCTGGACAGAAACACACTTGGAAACAGATTTACATACTCCCTCTTGTTAATTTTATTCATCGTAACAGAGTTACCGGTCGATGAAGTATGTTCCAGTCTCAACCCCAGCTGAAATTTGGTTTTCGCATTCAGCTGACCGCTGTAGTTACCATAAGCGGCATTGATATTTTCATCGTAATTAAACTGATTGCTGCGGTTTGGGTCCAGTTCCCATTTTGAATCAAACTGATTTTCAAATACCATGTTATTCTCAGCGGTTACCAGGCTCGACTTCGCTCCCACCTCAATTTTCCCCTTCCCTACCGGTCTTGTGAAATCGATTTTAGCTACCCCGATATTGATCTTTGAAGGAGTCTGATTACGCATAATTTCAGGCACTCCCACACTGCTTCCGTCAGGATTAAAATAGCGGGTATCCATGTATGTACCGCCGCTTCTGTCATAATTTACATAGTCGACATCAAAGGTCAGCTCCTTTCCTTTATCATCAAAAAGATGCTTTAAATTCAGGTTTGCAGTAATATTATTCAGGTTATTATCATTTACCGATTGGGTATTATACGTTTGGGATAACACCTTATTATCGTCAAGAATTTTAGTATCCGTAGTTCTCGGTCCTTCAAACCCGTTTTTAAAACCGGATGCCAGTACACCCACAGTTGTCTTGTCCGAGATATAATAATCTACCCCGCCTCTGAAGCTATAGTTATAGGCGCTCCAGTTCATGCCGGAGTACTGATCAAAATAGGTCTTTTTGCCTTCATAAGGGATCGATCTTTCAATATGGTTGGTATTAAACCCTTCCCCCTTAAAGCCATTGACCGTACCGAAAATACTCACTTTACCCTCCCGGTGATTCAAAGAAAGCGAACCGTTTCCTCTCAGCAGGTTCCGGCTGGTAATACCTCCACCGGCTGTTACAGTACCGTTGGTTCCGAAATTTTTATTCTTTTTGAATTTGATATTAATAATGCCCGAGTTCCCGGCAGCATCGTATTTCGAAGAAGGGTTGGTAATGAGTTCGATTTTTTCTATGTTATCACTTGGCGTATTCTTCAGCAGGTCGATCAGCTCCTGTTCCGACAAATACGATTGTTTTCCGTCAATCTGTACAATAATACCTTCTTTTCCCCTCAGCTTCAGACGGTCATTCTGCTGATCTACCGTTACACCAGGCGCACGTTCCAGTACTTCCAGAGCAGTAGCACCCGCCGAAACAATACTGTTTTCAACATTCACCACCGTGCGGTCGATAAGCTGTTCGATAAAAGGTTTTTTGGCAACAACGGTAACTTCCTTCAGTTTTTGTTCTTCCGGTACCAGCACAACCGGTTCGAGGCTTACAGGCTTTCCGCTTTCCAGCAGAAGCGGTGAATAGTTTTTTTCATAACCCAGCACTGAAACCATCAGAAGGTATTTTCCGGCTTTGACCTGGTCAATCAGATAACGTCCGTCTGTTTCTGTAGTTACTCCCTTCACCAGTACCGAATCAACTTCATTCAGTAAAAGTACATTGGCAAAAGGAGCAGGTTCTTTCTTCTCATCCAGAACAGCTCCTTTCACGGAAGTCAGTTCGCTTTGTGCTTTGACATTCAAACTGCTCAGGATTGATAATGTCAGAATTGCAGTTAAAATTTTCATGGCTAATAGTAAACGGCTAATAGATAATAATTAGTAAAGGTTATTTTTTGATAATAATTGTTAATTCACATTACAAATGTATAGTACTATGCATAACATAGAACCTTTCTTTACACAAATGGTTAATTGAGCTTATAAACGGAAGACAGAAGAAGGGCCGGCCACATTTTCGTATTCAGTCTTAGTTCATAGATTGAGAAAATGTTGAAAACGTTGCATACGGAGACAAAAAATTGTAAATCGTAATCCTTTTCAACCATTAAGTGTACAGTATGTATTCGGGATTTCATCATGATTCATTGGGTTTACTGACTGATCTGTATCAGCTGACCATGGCGTACGGATATTATAAATCGGGTAAAGCAGAAGAAGAAGCGGTATTTAATCTGTATTTCAGAAAAAATCCATTCCAGGGTGGGTATGTGATCGCCTGCGGACTTGAAAATGCGATTGAATATATCAACGAATTCCGTTTCAGTGAAAACGATCTCAGTTACCTTCGCTCACTGACCGGGAATGATGGCGAAGCAATGTTTTCTGAAGATTTTCTGGAATACCTCCGTGACCTGAAATTCTCCTGCAGTATTTCGGCTATCCCGGAAGGAACAGCCGTATTTCCAAACGAACCCTTATTAAGAATCACCGGGCCGATCCTGCAATGTCAGTTACTGGAAACTCCTTTGCTGACCATCATTAATTTCCAGTCGCTGATTGCTACAAAATCAGCGCGGATCAGGCAGGTTGCCCCCAAAGACACCTTAATGGAATTTGGTTTACGCCGTGCTCAGGGACCTGACGGAGGCATTACAGCCAGCAGGGCTGCTTATATCGGCGGCTTTGACGGCACCTCTAATGTGCTGGCCGGTAAACTGTTCAATATTCCGGTAAAAGGGACACACGCCCATAGCTGGGTAATGTCGTTTGACAGTGAAGAAGAATCATTTCAGGTTTATGCAAATGTGTTGCCTAATAATGTCACGTTGCTTGTCGATACATATGATAGCATAGAAGGTGTAAAAAATGCCATTAAGACAGGTTTTTTACTGAAAGCGCGTGGCTACAGACTATCTGCTATCCGGCTTGATTCAGGGGATCTGGCCTATCTGAGTATTGAAGCCCGCAAATTACTGGATGAAGCCGGCTTTGAGGATACAGGGATTGTCGCCAGCAATGACCTGGACGAGTATCTGATTGCCAGCCTTAAGAATCAGGGAGCGGCGGTCAATATCTGGGGCGTGGGGACGAAACTTGTCACGGCATCAGACCAGCCTGCGCTGGGTGGTGTTTACAAACTTGCAGCCTTAAGGAATGCAGAAGGAGAATGGGAATACAAAATCAAGCTTTCAGAGCAGGCCATCAAAATCAATACACCGGGTATTCAGCAGGTAAGACGATATAAAAACCAGCAGGGATTTGTGGCAGATATGATCTATAATACCGAAATGCCACCTGAAGAAAGACCGGCGATGACCGACCCGCTGGATTTTACAAAAAAGAGGAGTTTTCAGGAGGATGATACTTATGAGGATTTATTGGTGGAAATTTACAAAAACGGCCGGCTGACCTATAGGTTACCGGACATAGAACAGATCAGGGCAAGAGCTGCTGATCAGCTCGGCAACCTGCATAAGGGAATTAAAAGGCTGGCCAATCCGCATCAGTATCCGGTTGGACTTGAAGAGCAGCTGTTTGATCTGAAAACCGCACTGATATTAAAACTAAGACAAGGCAAACAAGTTAAATAGTATAATGAATAAAAAAGCACTCCTGGAATACCTGATTTCGCTGATCAGAGAAAAAATGGATACGGTTCAGGAAGCGATGAACCTGGCACAGCAATCTGCCAATCAGGAAACCAAAAGTACAGCGGGCGACAAATACGAAACGGCAAGAGCGATGGCACAGAACGAAAGGGATATTTATGCACGGCAGCTTTTGCAGATCAAACAGGATTTTAATACTTTACAGCAACTTGATATTCAAAAGAAATCAGAAAGGATTATTCCCGGCAGCCTCACTACAACGAGTTTCGGGACATTTTTTGTGTCGGTAAGTATCGGTCTGACTCACTGGGAGAATCAGAAAATAATGGCTGTTTCGCCTGTTTCTCCCGCAGGAAAAGCCATTTTAGGGAAACAGGCAGGTGAAACATTCCAGTTTCAGGGAAAAACCCATAAGGTATTTACCCTGGAATAATATAATTTATCAATCTATAAACCTGAATAACAGATGACCAGATCTATCCCCGTTTTCAGAATTTTTGATTATACCAAAACGCTGGAATTCTACATCAACTGGCTGGGCTTCCGGATCAACTGGGAAGATCGGCGGGAAGGCTGCCCGTTATATATGGAAATTGAGCTGGGAGACATTGTTCTGCATTTGTCAGAACACCATGGCGACTGCACACCCGGCTCCAGAATTTATATTAAGGATTTTGAAAATCTGAAAGATTATCAGCATGAACTGATTGCAAAGCAGTATAAGTACAACAAGCCGGGATTACACAAAACGCCGTGGAATACTATTGAAATGGAGGTGATCGATCCTTTCGGAAACAGGCTGACGTTTAATGAGAATATATGAACCTTCCTGAACACTACCTCTGCAATAGTATATTCTGTGTATTTCTGCTTTGAATAATAATGGCAGCCGGGTATTTCATGCTTACCTCCGGCTTTATTAACCGGTTTTTTTCTTTATACAATTCAATTGATTTTGTAAATTGAACATGCAAATACTATTCCGGGAAGAGCTGAGCATCAGCATTCCCATTATACCTGATCATGAATAAGTGGTTTTATATTGGCTCCGGCATCATCCTTTTGCTGACAGTCGCATGGCTTTCGGATGGTTTTACTACTCAGCGCATTGACTACAATACGGATGTAAAGCCCATTCTAAACAAACATTGTATGGGCTGTCATGGCGGCGTAAAAAAGGCAGGTAACGTCAGTTTTCTGTTTGAGCATGAAATGACGGAACCCGGCAAATCAGGCAAAATTCCGGTAGTAAGGGGTGATGCTGGTGCCAGTGAAATGATCCGTCGGATTTTATCAGATGATCCTGATGAAAAAATGCCCAAAGAAGGCCCGCCCCTTTCTGATTATGAAATATCAGTCCTGAAGCAATGGATCAATGAAGGTGCCGAATGGGATATTCACTGGGCCTATCAGCGCGTGGAACGTCCCGCGATACCGGATGGAAAATCTTTCCGTAACCTGTTCGGGCTCCTGCCGGATGATTTCAGTAGATGGGCAGTCAATCCGATTGACAATTTTGTCCTGAAAACGATGAAGCAGAACGGGCTGTATCCTTCTCCTGAAGCCGATAAAGCAATGCTGCTGAGACGGGTATCACTAGACCTGACTGGTCTTCCGCCAACGGAAAAAGAACTGCAGGATTTTATACAGGATCAGTCGCCAGAAGCGTATGAAAAAGTGGTGGACCGCTTACTGACTTCACCTGCTTATGGTGAAAGATGGGCTGCCATGTGGCTGGATCTGGCAAGATATGCCGACACAAAAGGATATGAAAGTGACGGAGGAAGAAACATCTGGCGTTACAGAGACTATGTCATCAAAGCTTTCAACGCCGACAAACCGTTTGATCAGTTTACCATTGAGCAGATCGGAGGTGATTTAATGCCCGTGAAAAAAGACGGATTACCGGACGAAGAACAGCTGGTAGCTACCGCCTTTCACCGAAACACCATGGTAAATCATGAAGGCGGGACTTCGGATGAGGAATTCCGTGTGGCAGCGCAGATTGACCGGATCAATACAACCTGGGAAGTATGGCAGGGTACAACATTCGCCTGTATCCAATGTCACAGCCACCCGTACGACCCTATTCCTCACGAGGATTATTTCAGGTATATGGCCTATTTCAATAATACCCGTGATGAAGATACTCCGTCTGAAACCCCGGTATTACGCTATTATAAAGGGGATGATTCCCTGAAAGTTGAGCGCATCAGAGCATGGATGGACACCCATAATCCGGACCAGAAAGATGAGGTTATGCGGTTTGTAAGGATTATGGAACCCCGCGTTAATACCCATGATTTTATTCAGGGCGACAACTCCACCCTGCTCAATGTTTCCTATTATGCAGGAAAAGACAAGGGCTTTGCTGAAATCCCGGCCCTTACTTTAACAGGTATGGAACAAATGGTTGTCAACTTTTCCACCCGGGCGAAGAACGCCGTTGCTACATTCACCCTGGATTCGCTCAAAGGCCCTTTCCTTGTCAAAGCGCTGATTCCGGGTCGTGACAGCGTATTAGTATTACCCATTCCACGCACTGAGGGAAAACGAAAGATGTTTGTATCATTTACAAGCCCGCACACACCTGACGACTGGATCCGTATCAACTGGCTGACTTTCCAGAAAGAACTTCCCGGGAAAAATGAGCCCGGATATCAGGATATTATCAACCAATATGCCAGCTTACTGACACATTCGGCAGACGGCGTACCTGTATTATGGGAAGGCCGCGATGATTTTGCCCGGAAAACCAATGTGTTCATCAGAGGAAACTGGATGGTAAAGGGAGAGGAAGTAGAACCCGGTGTTCCGGCATTACTGATCAGTAAAGACGGTAAAGAGCCCAAAGACCGTCTTGAACTGGCTAAGTGGATGATTCACAGAGACAACCCATTAACTGCAAGGGTAATTGTGAACCGTTTCTGGGAGCAGCTATTTGGCAGGGGTATAGTGGAAACACTGGAAGATTTCGGATCACAGGGTATTGAGCCCACCCACCCCGAACTGCTCAACTGGCTGGCTGTTACCTTTATGGAAGATGATCAATGGCACGTAAAGTCCTTATTGAAACGAATCGTAATGTCTGCAGTTTACCGGCAGAACTCAGGTACTGATCCTGAAAAAACCGAGAAAGACCCCTATAATCTGTGGCTGGCACGCGGCCCCAGGGTAAGGCTCAGCGCAGAACAGATCCGGGACCAGGCTCTGGCTGGCAGCGGACTTCTTTCCGGTAAAATGTTCGGTCCCAGTGTGATGCCTCCCCAACCGGATAAAATCTGGCAATCACCTTATAGCGGAGAAAAATGGGTTTTCAGTGAAGGGGAGAACCGATACCGGCGGGGTATCTATACCTATTGGAAAAGAACAGCCCCCTATCCGTCCATGACCACCTTTGATGCGCCAAGCCGGGAATTTTGCCAGTCACGCCGGATTCTGACAAATACGCCGCTGCAGGCACTGGTAACACTCAATGATCCTGTTTATCTGGAAGCGGCACAAAACCTGGCCGTACGGATGAAGCAAAAATCCGGCGATCCCGGCCAGCAACTGAAAGAAGGGTATCGTCTGATGACACATCAGCCCCTTGAAGATAAAAAACTGAAAATTTTACTGAATATCTATCAGGAAGCATTGGAGTCTTTTAAAAAATCACCTGACCAGATAGACAGCATGCTGGTTTATCGTGAAGAAAAATCACCTGAGCTGGCAGCGCTGATGGTCTCGGCCAATGTAATTTTAAATCTGGATAATGTCGTAACGAAAGAATAGCCTGTTCATGGAAAATCTGCTAAGAGAATTACAGCATACGCAATTACAACGACAAACCCGAAGGCATTTTTTGTCGGCCTGTGGCGTAGGATTGGGGGCATTGGGACTTGGGGCATTAGCCGGATCTTGCAGACCCTCAGACCGGACTACTTCGCTCTTACAGGAAAACGGTGGAGCGGTGTTACCGCATCTCGCTCCCAAAGCCAAAAGAGTGATTTACATTCACATGGCAGGAGCTCCGTCACAACTGGAGCTATTCGATTATAAGCCCGAATTACAGAAATATCATGGTCAGGACTGTCCGGCCGAACTGCTGGAAGGAAAAAAATTCGCCTTCATTCAGGGGGTCCCGAAAATGCTGGGTCCACAGGGGCACTTCGCCCAATACGGGCAGTCCGGCGCCTGGATGTCTGATTATATACCCTATCTGCAGACGGTTGCGGATGAAATCACTTTTTTAAAGGCAGTACACACCGATCAGTTCAACCATGCACCGGCACAGTTATTTATGCATACGGGCACACCCCGCCTGGGACGTCCAAGCCTGGGTTCGTGGGTGGTATACGGATTAGGTTCTGAAAATCAGAACCTGCCGGGATTTATTGTACTGGCTTCCGGCGGTCAGCAGCCTGATGCAGGGAAGAGTGTATTTGGCAGTGGTTTCCTGCCTACGGTATATCAGGGCGTTCAATGCCGCACCGGCGGCGATCCGGTGCTTTACCTATCGGACCCGCACGGAATGAACCGTGATATCCGCAAAAAAACAATCGAAGCCATTAATGATATCAACAGACAGGTTTATGATGAAGTACAGGATCCTGAAATTCTGACACGCATCAGTCAGTATGAAATGGCATTCCGCATGCAGATGTCGGTTCCCGAAGTCATGGACGTGTCCAGAGAACCATCCTACATATTGGATATGTATGGCGTTAAACCAGGTGACGGTACCTTCGCCATGAACTGCCTGCTGGCCAGAAAACTAATTGAAAACGACGTGCGGTTTGTACAGCTATTTGACTGGGGATGGGACGGCCACGGCACCTCCAAAGACCATAACGTGGAAGGCGGTTTGCGGCAGAAATGCCTCGAATCCGATCAGGCGGTAACTGCCCTTATCAAAGACCTGAAAATGCGTGGTCTTCTTGACGAAACACTGGTGATATGGGGAGCTGAATTTGGCCGGACACCCATGCAGGAAAACCGTAACGGGCTGGTAATGCCCTATATGGGCCGTGACCACCACCTGGAGGCGTTTACCATCTGGATGGCAGGAGGCGGTGTCAAGAAAGGGTTTTCCTATGGCGAAACCGATGAAATTGGTTACTATGGTGTAAAAGACCGTGTGCATGTACATGATCTGCATGCCACAATCCTGCAACTTGTAGGATATGACCATGAGAAATTTACGTACCCCTTTCAGGGAAGAAATTTCAGATTAACCGATACCGAAGGAGAGATTATTAAACCCATCATTGCCTGATTCACTGATTATGCGTAAAACTTTATGGCTGATTTTCTGGATTTCCCTGGGAACAGGCTTCCAATTGGTTGCCCAGCAATCTACGGTCCGAAACCGTTTTGCAGGCCTGCACCTCGATTTCCATGCAGGTAAAAATGATACCCTTATCGGCAAGACCTTTACATTTGCCCTGATCGATTCTATGCTCACCGTCACACAGCCTGATTTTATCCAGGTAGACTGCAAAGGGCATGACGGATTTTCGAGCTACCCTACCAAAACCGGGAATGCACCGACCCGCTTTGAGAAGGACATTATGAAGATATGGAGAGAAGTTACCCGGAAACACGGGATTCCGCTTTACGTACATTATTCAGGCGTTTGGGATAGTGAGGCCATCCGGCAACATCCGGAATGGGCCCGGATTAATGCTGACGGATCCCGGGATAAAAATGCCGTTTCACTGCTCAGTCCTTATGCTGACGAACTGCTGATCCCCCAATTGAAAGAACTGGCAGTAGAATATCAGCTCGACGGTGCCTGGATTGACGGCGAATGCTGGGTGATGCAAAATGATTATTCACCTGATGTAATGGAACGTTTTACCAGAGAAACAGGGATAGAGATAATTCCCCGAAAAAATACAGACCCGCATTTTTTTGAATGGAGTGAATTTAACCGGAAGCTTTTCCGGGAGTATGTCACCCATTATGTCAACGCGGTACATGCCGTCAGGCCCGACTTCAAAATTACCAGTAACTGGGCGTTTTCTTCCATGATGCCCGAACCGGTTGACGTACCGGTAGATTACCTTTCAGGCGATGTGGCCGGCACCAACGGACTTTACAGTTCAGCTTTTGAAAGCCGTTGCCTGGCTTTACAAGGCAAATCATGGGATCTGATGAGCTGGTCATTTACCTGGAAAGCCGACCAGCTCAAAGCTACAAAATCTGTTCAGCAACTGCAGCAGGAAGCGGCCCAGGTGCTTGCTATGGGAGGTGGGTTTCAATCGTACTGGCAGCAAAACCGTGACGGCACCCCTGAACCCTACCACTTTGGAGCTATGGGTGAACTGCTCCGTTTTACCAAAGCGCGACGGGAGTATACTTATGAAAATGAGATTATCCCTCAGGTGGGGTTATTATACTCCAATTATGCCTGGAAAAGAATCCCTGCCGGAGGTCTATACCAGGGACACTCACAGGCAGCTGTTAAAGGCACACTTAACATGTTGCTTGACCGTCAGATGGCCGTGGATATTATCCAGGATCATCAGCTGACTGACCGGCTGCAGAAGTATCCTGTGGTCGTATTGCCGGAGTGGACCGGCATTGACCCGGAGATCCGTACCCAGCTTCTTCAATATGTTGAAAACGGTGGCAATCTGCTCATTACAGGAGCGGCAGCTATCAGCGGATTTCAGGAGGAACTGGGTATAAAAACTGCCGGAAATATGCAAAAAGATTCTTTGTTTTTTGCCGGGGCCGGGAAGAAAATCCTTCGTATGAAAACTTCATTTCAGCCGGTTCATCTGCTGGAAGGCACACAGCCTTTCGGATGGCAGTATACTTCCGATGATTTGCGTTTTCGCGGGGAATTTCCTTTAGCCAGTGTCAGGAAATACGGCAAGGGCCGGATCGCCGGTCTGTATCTGAATACAGGCGATTACTATACCAAAAACAAAAACAGCCTGATTCCCGAACTGCTGGAAACACTGATCAGGTATCAGACACCCAATCTCATTACGTCTGTAAAAGGCTCATCAAAAGTACATCAGGTAGTCGCCCGGAAAAACAACAAGCTGACCGTTCACCTGATCAACACAGGTGGTGCACATGATAACCCGACAGTGGCAACATATGACGAAGTAACCCCGCTGCATGACCTGGAATTAAATGTCCGGTTATTTGTCCGGCCGAAGACCGTCAGGCTGCAACCCGGCAACAGAAGCCTTCCGTTCCAGTATCAGAACGGAAATGTCACCATTAAAATCCCTGTTCTCGATATCCACCGCATCGTTGAAATTGAAGATATCTATTAAAAAATAACCTGAAGCTCATTCTGAAACCGGAACCATCGTTTCCGCCGACAGCTCAGATTTCAGCAAGCTTCTGGTTATTTATCGATATTATGCTATATTTAACTGTATGTCAACCGTTCAGATGATACCGCCATGACCATACAGATTACCAAAATAACAGGCGATGCCGAACTTTTTGATGATGATAAGCTGCGAAGTTCATTATTGAATTCAGGCGCAAACGAAGAGCAGGCTGAAGAAATCATCACGAAAATATCCCGACATCTGACCGAAGGAGCTTCCACAAAAGGCATTTATAAAACTGCCTTTAAAATGCTCAAAAAATTCTCACGCCATATGGCTGCGCGCTACAGCCTTAAAAATGCCATTATGGAGTTAGGCCCATCAGGTTACCCCTTTGAACTTTACGTAGCCGAGTTATTCAGATTTAATGGATTTCAGGTACAGGTGGGGGTTGTCATACCGGGGCATTGCATAAACCACGAGGTGGATATTGTGGCTGATAAAGGAACTGTAAGACACCTTATCGAGTGTAAGTATCACAATCATCAGAGTTATCTTTCCAATGTCAGAATCCCGCTTTATATTCATTCGCGCTTTATGGATATTGAACGGCGGAGTAAAGAAGGTAATTTTAACCCACCCGTCACTTTTCAGGGCTGGATCATCACCAATACCCGTTTTTCAGATGATGCTGCTGCCTATGGAAAATGTGCCGGTCTGCAAATGATGGCGTGGGATTACCCTAAAAATAACGGACTGAAAGACTGGATTGACAAAGCCGGCCTCCACCCTGTCACCAGCCTTACGACCCTGACAAAGCATGAAAAAAATTCACTGCTTGAAAAGAAAATCATCCTCTGCCGTCATTTACTGGAACATAATGACATGCTGGAAAGCATAGGTATTAAACCTCCCCGGTTAAATAAAATCCTGACCGAATGCAACCAGCTGTGCATCAACCAAAACTATCGCCTTTAAAAGCTATACCACCCGGTTTTGTTCTTTCAGGCCATTCACAACCTGAAAACCCTGCTGTAATGACCGGTACTTCCGGTTCCTTCGCAGAGACAATATAACTTTTCAAAGAAACACTGCCGACAAATTCAGTAAAAATAACTTTTTTGTACTTTTTTCATATTTAAGACTATACAAAGCTCTATATTCGCGCCTCATTCTATATGCATATATTATGATAAGGCACCATTTCAGAAGATTTTCGAGAATTTCTAAATATGTAATTTACAAAGAAACCCTGGTTGATTTTCACGAAAACCTTTTGTCTTTTACCGGTTCAATGATTGGCATTGGTCTCATTGCTTTTATACAGAGTAAACATCTGATTGATGCTGATAACATTATGCTTATCGGCTCTTTCGGAGCATCAAGTGTACTTGTCTTCGGAATTATACAGAGTCCGCTTGCCCAACCCCGGAACCTGGTTGGGGGGCATTTCTTATCTGCCATCGTGGGGGTTACTGTCTATAAGGTTTTTCCGGATATCCTCTGGATTACCGCTCCATTGGCAGTTTCATTGGCCATTGTCGTTATGCAGATCACCAAAACGCTGCATCCTCCGGGCGGGGCAACGGCGCTGATTGCGGTGATTGGGTCTGATACCGTCAAATCACTCGGCTATTTCTACGTCATTTCCCCTGTAATGAGCGGCGTACTGATCATGCTTGCTGTTGCCTTAGTGGTAAACAATTTATCCTTCAAAAGAAGCTATCCCACCAATTCAAGGTTTACCAAAAAACTGAACCTTAAAGTATCCCGCTATACCAGCTTCAGAAAACTAAAGAAACAAAGGAAGCATTCAGAATTTGCATAAAAAGAATAACCTGCTGATTTGCTGACCATCTGAAGTAAATTATTCCTGACGGCCTTCCCTGCTGCAGATATTCCGGATAATCCTGTCAGAAACAGTATATCCATTTATGCAATACGCAAAAAAGCACAAACCTCCTTTTGCTTCCCGGAACAGATAGTTCTGCGAAATCCCTGTGGTATGCATTGAGAGACATTTTCACGGTCTGTTGCATCACGTCTCATTTTCAACTCCGCCATCAATCCGGATATTCAAACATTGGCATTACTTTTACAAACCCGTAAGCCAACAGATTAATTACACAATCGCCGTACAGAAATGCAAAGCTGATCTGATCAGCAGGCAGTATAACGGTTTTAATATACTTCATACGATGTCTGAGTCTTTTGATATTTGGAAAATGCTGGCCGGAGTTGCCATTTTTATGCTGGGAATGAATTTTATGGAAGAAGGCGTGAACAGCCTTACCGGACGTTCATTTAAATTATTCCTGAAAAAGCATACATCGGGCAGGCTGAAAGGTATTTTGGGCGGAGCGGCTGTTACGGCGGTTCTGCAGAGCAGTTCTATTGTAAAGCTGATGGTACTTGCCTTTACAGGCGCGGGTATCATCACAATCCGGAATGCCATGACGATTGTTCTTGGCTCCAATATCGGCACTACCCTCAACAGCTGGCTTATCGCTACCGTGGGTTTTGAATTTAATCTGAACAGCTTTTCATTACCTATTACCGCAGTGATGGGTATCGTCATGATCCTTACCAGGAAAGAAAATAAAATCAAGTACTGGAGCCGGCTGCTTTTTGGCTTCGGATTTATGTTTATGGGACTTGATTTTATAAAAACCGGCATAGAGGAAGTAGTTCAGAAAATAGACCTGGCCAGTCTGAACGATCAGCCAAGAATTGTATTTCTCTTAGGCGGATTCATCATTACGACCCTTATACAATCCAGTTCGGCAACGGTTGCGATCGTATTAAGCGCATTGCACGCGGAAGCTATTCCGCTGCTATCGGGTATGATCATTATTATAGGCGCAGAAGTGGGTACTACCGTTAAGCTGATTCTGGCTTCACTGAACGGAGAAGCCGTTAAAAAGCGTGTCGCCCTGGGAGATATTTTATATAACATCATCACAACCATCCTGGTTTTTGTTCTGATAGATCCTATTCATTATTTTGTAACAGAAACCTTAGCTATCAAAGACAGTCTTTATGCACTGGTGTCTTATCAGACCTTAACCAACATTGCCGGAGTCATGCTTTTCTTTCCGTTTCTGGACCAGTTCGGCAGGTTTCTGGAAAAGCAGTTTATAAATGATGAAAATGAAACACTCTTTATCCACAAGGTGAATGTCGAAGACGTGGATCTGGCCCTGCCGGCATTGCGGAATGAAGTGAGGCACCTGATTTTCAGTGTAGCTAATCTGGCACAAAAAGCCTATGGCAATCCGGTTACGGAAACCGGCACACTCAAAGTAAGCAGGCTCCGGAACGAAAATACCTTTATTGAAAGTTATAATAATGTAAAGCATCTGCATGGTGAAATTCATCATTATGCTATTCACCTCCAGCAATTTGTAACAGACGATACACAGTTAAATCAGAATATTCAGATGATTGATGCAAGCCGGAATGCCATGTACGCTGCCAAGAGTATCAAAGACACGATGCCGGATATTCAGCAGCTCAAAAAATCTTCTAATGATACAAAGTTCAATTACTATCAGTCCACCCGCGAAAACACAGACATGTTCTGTAAGCAGATAACAGCACTTATTGAAAGTGAAACAGCTACGGATCAGCACTTTACAACACTTCAGGAGCTACAGCAATATGCTCAGAAAGAATACAGGACAACGATGGAAAACCTGTACAGATCCAGTACCCAGGCTACTTTGTCGGAAATCGAATTCTCTACAATTATTAATTTTAACCGGGAAACTTATACCCTCCGAAAATCTTTGATTATTTCTTTAAGTGATTTTTTGCTTCCTCAGGATTTAGCGGTTTATTTTGACGAAATAACAAAAAACATTTCTGGTCCAACCACCCGGTAGTGCTATAGCTTTTCCGATTATATACAACAGATTTTATAAACAGCAACAATGAAAATTTCACAGATCTTAGAAAACAATGAGAAGTGGGTTGCCAACCAGCTGCAATTAAACCCCAATTATTTTGACGAACTTGTTAAAGGTCAATCTCCGGAAATTCTGTACATAGGCTGCTCCGACAGCCGGGTGACTGCAGAAGAAATGATGGGAGCCAAACCCGGAGAGGTCTTCGTGCACCGTAACATTGCCAATGTGATCCCCAATAATGACCTGAATGTGTTGTCGGTAATCAATTATGCTGTCATAGAGCTGAAGGTGAAGCATATTGTCGTATGCGGTCATTATAACTGCGGTGGCATAAAATCAGCGATGGTAAATAAAGACCTGGGAATACTGAACCCCTGGTTACGTAATATTCAGGATGTATATCGTCTGCACAAAGACGAGCTTGACGCACTGGAGCCCGAAATAGACCGTTACAATCGTCTTACCGAGCTTAACGTACATGAACAATGCCTCAACATACTGAAACTCATGGAAGTACAAATGGCTTACAAAGAACGGGGACTTACTGTCCACGGCTGGGTTTTTGATATCAAAACCGGGAAAATTATTGATATGAAGGTAGATTTTGTCTCTATTATTCCGGAACTTGGCGGGATCTACACGGTATTCTGACTTCCTGAACCCGTTTGCCCCGACTATATAACGAATGAGATGACCCTTAGAAAACAGGTAAAAGTTCTTTCTGATCCGGGTGTATTTGCAATTGAACAGGTTGCTTCCGGTATTCTTTCAGAATATACATCAACCCCAAATTACCAGATTATTCAGATCGGCAATACCGGAATCTGCAGTGTGGATTTGCAAAGTTATTCCTTTGACGGGCCTGTGTTATTTTTCACAACGCCCTATCAGCATTTCAAAATTGAGACTACAACACCCTGTACTGCAGATGTTCTGTCATTTCACGGCGATTATTATTGTATAGAATACCATAAGCACGAAGTAGCCTGTAACGGGCTGCTTTTTAACAATATTTACAACACACCACTGATCAGCATCGGTGATCCTGAAATCAGCCGTATTTTTGAATGTATCCGTAAAGAAAACGCCAATGCCACCCCTTATTCTGATCCGGTTTTAAGGAGTTATCTTCAGCTGATCCTTGCCATTGCAAGCAAAATCAAAAAAACGGAATTACAATCCGGGGTGCTTGCCGGCCCCCATCCTATGAGTCAGTTCAGGGATTTGCTTGAACGCTATTTTATTCAGGAGCGGACAGTCGGGTTTTATGCGGAGAAGTTAGCCGTTACACCGAATGTACTCACCAAAAAATGCAGGAAGTATTTCGGAAAAAGCCCCTCCACGCTGATTCAGGATAGAATTATCCTTGAAGCAAAAAAATTGCTGCACCTTACCTATAAAAGTGTCAAAGAAATCGCGGCCGAACTTCATTTTGAAGATGAGCATTATTTCAGCCGCTATTTCAAGAAAAACACAGGCATCGCCCCAACCTACTTCAGGGAAAAAACTGGTATTTCTGTAGTGGCTGAATTGTCTATCAGATAGCATTTTTTATCCATTCCCGGAGCGTAAGGCATTTTCTAATTTTGCAGAAAAACTGCAATCATCATGGATACCCGCGTTCAAAAGTTTTTAATTATCCTTTCTCAGTCTCAGGGTTATTTCATTTCCTTTCTCAGGATAGCCATATTCGTTGTAATGGTATGGATCGGCGGGCTGAAAGCCTTTCAATATGAAGCCGACGGCATTGTCCCTTTTGTAGCGAATAGCCCTTTCATGAGTTTTTTTTATCAGAAAGATGCACCTGAATATACCCAATACAAGAACCGGGAAGGGGAATTGGTACCCGAAAATATAGCCTGGCATAAAGAAAACGGTACTTATGTTTTTTCTTATGCCTTAGGGGCGGTTATTGTCATAATCGGCTTGCTGACACTTTCAGGGATATACTCACCCGTATCAGGTCTGGCAGGCGGATTACTCACCTTTGGGATGTCTGTTGTAACGCTCACTTTTCTGATTACCACGCCAGAAGTATATGTACCCGCCCTGGGAGGACCAGAACACGGCTTTCCTTATCTGTCGGGTGCCGGAAGACTTGTCCTGAAAGATATTATTATGATGGCCGGAGGATT
>JBEBXQ010000063.1:0-26883 GCA_040391535.1 Telluribacter sp.
ATTCCACCCTGAAATGACCGTTAACGGATTCTGCGTCTGCTCTTCTTATTGAAACCCTCCTGACTGAATGTATTGCGGCTGACAAGGAATAAGCCTGACCAGTCGTTTATTACCCCGGAGGTATACAACACTTCTTCAACCAACTTCCCTGCTGTCTGCTGCGCTTTGTCCATTGGCCCACACGATACCGTCAGTAATCAGTAATTTAGGTAGGTTAATCTGTAATTTGTATAACTGATTATCCGAAAATCAATAGCTACTTTGTAAATAACCGGATATCTGTCTGTTCCAAGCCTGTAGATATCCCTTTTCCTATTGTTTCACTTCAATACAACGATGGTAATGGCAGCAATACATCTAAACATCAATAAGAAAAAGTATACGCTGGAAGTGGACCCGTCTACGCCCCTGCTTTGGGTACTGCGGGATCATCTTGATCTGACAGGTACCAAATACGGGTGTGGTGTGGCTTCATGCGGTGCCTGTACTGTAATGCTGGATAATTCAGCTGTCAGGTCGTGTGTATTGCCGGTTTCCGTCGTCGGTGACCAATCCGTAACTACCATTGAAGGTTTGTCGGAAAATAATGACCACCCCCTTCAGCGGGCCTGGGAAGAACATGATGTTCCGCAATGCGGATATTGTCAGGCGGGGCAGATCATGAGTGCCGCGGCTTTACTCAAATCCAATAACCAACCGACTGATGATGATATAGATACCGCTATGACGGGCAATCTGTGCCGCTGCGGAACATACCTCAGAATAAAGGCGGCTATTAAAACAGCAGCCCAATATTAACCCCAAAGAAGAGATGATATGAACACATCCATAGACAGAAGGTCTTTCATGAAAGCCGCAGTATTTGCAGGCGGAGGAATGACCCTGCATTTCAATTGGCTGACAGATGGTCTGCCGTTATTGGGCAGAACCACAGAAATGACCGCTGAATGGACAGAATTGAACAGCTATATCAGAATAGGAAGTAACGGGGCCGTTTCATTGTTTAATCCCAATCCTGAGTTCGGACAGAATGTGAAGACTTCCCTGCCTATGATTTTAGCAGAAGAACTGGATACAGACTGGGATCAGGTTAAGATAGAGCAGGCAGATTTCTATCCTGAAAGATACGAAAGACAGTTTACCGGAGGCAGCCAGTCGGTAAGACAGGCATGGGCTCCGCTGCGTAAGGCAGGCGCTACGGCACGGCAGATGTTAATCATGGCTGCCGCACAAAAATGGAATGTACCGGTTGAAGAAATTACTACTGCATCAGGTGTGCTTTTGCATAAGGCTTCAGGAAAAAAAGCCGGATATGGCGAAATGGCCTCCGTCGCTGCTGCAATACCGGTACCGGACGAGGTAAAACTGAAACCCGTCTCCGATTTCAGTATCATTGGTTCTTCAAGGAAAAATGTAGCATTGAAGGAGATCATAACCGGGAAACCCCTCTTTACGCTGGACTATAAAACAGAGGGAATGCTTATTGCCATGATTGTCCATCCACCGGCTTTTGGTATGCGTTTCAAATCAATGGACGATAGTATAGCGAAATCCATGCCTGGTATCAGGTCTATTTTTACGATTGACTCCCTCACCGAAGATATTGACCAGAATTTTTTTGATACAACCAGTTTTACCCGGTTTGCTGTCGTTGCCGGTAACAGTACATGGGAAGTAATGCAGGCAAAAAAAGCCTTAAAAGTGACATGGGAAAAAGAACCGGACCGCTTTTTTAACATCGACGCCAGAGGGAATAAAATCCGGACAAAGTATCCTGCAGGTCTGGAAAGCACGAGTGATCACCTGGCAAAAATGAAGGAATTCTCCAAAAAACCAGGAGAAATCATGCGTCGCGACGGAGATCCGGAAGGGGCATTCAGTAAGGCCGCAAAAATTCTGGAACGCACCTATACGGCACCATTCCTGGCCCATAATACCATGGAACCCGTCAACTGTTTTGCACATGTGACGGCGGGGAAGGCTGAGATTTACGGACCGATACAGGCTCCGGAATTTATCGTTGACACACTTTCCAAAAGACTGGGAATTCCGAAAGAAAATATCTCCGTCAGGCTTGCCCGCATGGGAGGAGGTTTTGGCCGGAGGGCTTACGGACATCACCTTATTGAGGCTGCCGTCATTTCGCAGCACTTAAATGCCCCGGTCAAGCTGGTATATAGCCGCGAAGACGAGATGACGGCCGGTATTTACCGTCCTGCCTACAGTGCAACTTACCGTGCGGCACTGGATAAAAATAATCAGCTTCTTGCATTTCACGTCAAGGCGGGTGGCATACCTGAAACACCGCTTCACCCTAATCGCTTTCCTGCAGGCGCTATAGACCATTACCTGGCCGAGGCATGGAGTATAGAGTCCAACATTACCATCGGGGCATTCCGTGCACCAAGATCGAATTTTATAGCCAGTGCGGAACAATCCTTTCTGGACGAACTGGCAGCTGAAATGGGTAAAGATCCGATCCGTTTTCGCCTGGAGCTGCTGGAGCGTGCAAAAACAAACCCTGTTGGTAAAAATAACGATTATGATGCCGGACGCTATGCCGGGGTACTGGAGCTTGTTCGTGATAAATCTGACTGGAATACCCCACCGCAGGGTGTCCACCGGGGGGTATCCGCCTATTTTTGTCACAATTCTTATGTGGCGGAAGTAGCAGAGGTCGTCATGAAAGGGAACACCCCTTATGTGGAAAAAGTAGTAGCAGCAGTTGACTGCGGCATTGTGGTCAATAAAGACGCGGCGATTAATATGACTGAAGGCGCGATAACAGACGGTATCGGAAATGTATTATACGGGGAATTACCCTTTAAGGACGGAGTACCGCAAAAGGATAACTTTACTACCTACCGGCTAATCAGAATGAATGAAGCCCCTAAAGCTATTGAGGTGTATTTTGTGAAAAATGAGCATGACCCTACCGGTATGGGAGAACCTCCTTTCCCTCCTGTATTTGCGGCTGTAGCCAATGCCCTTTACCAGGCTACCGGAAAGCGTTTCTATAATCAGCCGTTTATCAATGAACTGAATAATGATGAAGAATCCTGATTGCTAACCCACAGGGCGGAGGAGGAAATGATGGATAAAATAACATACAAAAGGCAGGAATTCCGGTGAAAGATCCTGCCCTTGGTTTTTATGACGCCTCAGAAAATTGTTTACGCTGAATTGCACTTGATCAGTTTAAATTTACGCTTCTGTATTCATTCGGGCTCTGGCCGACCACCTTCTTGAAAAACCTTGAAAAATGCTGGGGATATTTGAAACCCAGCTCATAGGCAATTTCGTTGATGTTCTTACCGGAGTCGAAAATTTTCTCTTTGGCCATATCGATCAGTTTGAACTGAATATATTCCTGAGCGGTTTTTCCGGTTTCTTTTTTAATAAGGTCTCCGAAATAATTGGAAGAAAGATTAAGTTCTTCTGCACAATATGCAACCGAGGGAACGCCGTTGAGTTGTGGCTTATCTGACAGGAAATAATTATTCAGCAATTCTTCAAACTTTTCCAGGATACCTTTATTCACATTGTCCCTCGTAATAAACTGCCGGTCATAAAAACGCTCACAGTAATTGAGGAGTAATTCAATATTCGAAGCAATCAGTTTTTTACTATGCTTGTCAACCGATTGTCTTAATTCATTGTCGATTTTAGCAAAACAATCCAGCACCAGCGCTTTTTCCTTTTGGGAAAGATGAAGGGCTTCGCTGGTGTTATAGCGAAAGAAATTATAATCACCCATGATCTTGCCCAGCGATGTTCCTTTGATCAGGTCAGGATGAAATGCTACCGCATGCCCCACCGGCTGATAATAGTCAACCTTGTTTTCCACATCAATTACCTGGCCGGGAGCAACAAAAACCAAAGTCCCTTCCTGGTAATCATAATAATGACGGCCGTATTTTAAATCACCGCACTTCACCTCTTTCAAAAAGACACAGAAGATACCGAAATTCATCCGTGAACCTGTTCTTTCCAGAGCTTTCGAGAAGTCAATAACACTGACCAGCGGATTTAAGGTCTCGTGATTATTAAATTCATTGTACTCAGCGATCGTATTAAAATGATAAGTCTGTTCCATATCTTATTGCTGTAAAGGCTTATACAAATTTAACCAAACTCTTTGTCTGATTATCATACGGGTATACCAATCAGTAATATTGGTATAAAAAGCCGTAATTCATATACATGAAGCAACAGTTTATGTTGGAAAGAGGCGTTCTTCGCAACAGACGGAATGGTAAAAGATTCTACCAGGAAACGCAGGAAACCTTCCCGGAAAAAGAAAAAAAGGCAGTGATCACACTGCCTCTCCTTCCTGCATACGCGAGGCGTTTTCCGCTATCCGCAACTGCTCAATAAAGTCACTGATTTCTCCTTCCATTACGGCCGGAAGATTATATACCGTATACCCGATCCTATGATCGGTAACCCGGCTTTGAGGATAATTGTAGGTACGGATCTTATCGGAACGGTCCCCGCTTCCCACCATACTTTTTCTCTGCGAACTGATCGCTTCATTCTGTTTGCGCAACTCCATTTCATACAAACGGGAACGAAGCACATTCAGGGCCTTATCTTTATTTTTTAACTGGGAACGTTCATCCTGGCAGCTTACCACCAGACCCGACGGAATGTGTGTAAGCCGGACTGCCGAATAGGTGGTGTTTACCGACTGTCCTCCTGCTCCGGATGAGTTAAAGGTATCTACCCGTACGTCATTCATGTTAATTTCCACATCCACTTCTTCCGCTTCCGGTAACACAGCTACAGTTGCCGCTGAAGTATGAACCCTGCCCTGCGATTCGGTAACAGGCACCCGCTGCACACGATGTACACCCGATTCGAATTTCAGTTTTCCGTACACATCTTCCCCTTCCATCTTCGCAACGATCTCTTTATAACCACCTGTTGAGCCCTCCGTAAAGTCCATTACAGACATGCGAAGCCCGTTTTTCTCAGCATAACGCTGATACATTCTGAACAAATCACCAGCAAAAATAGCAGCTTCATCCCCACCGGTCCCGCCTCTGATCTCCAGAATAACGTTACGGCTATCGTTCGGATCTTTCGGAATAAGCATCTCTTTCAGCTCCCGTTCCATTGCTTCCTGGCGGGGTTGTAACTCATTCAGTTCCTCCTTGGCCATTTCCCGAAGATCTTCGTCCTTTTCATTACTGAGCAGATCCTTCGCTCCGGCAATATCCCTGAGCAGCTTGGTATAGGCATCGTACCGGGTGACTATTTTCTCAAGGTCTTTATATTCTTTGCTGATTTTGGAGTAACGTTTGGAATCCGACACCACTTCCGGCTGTATAATCTGCTGGGCTATCTCGCCAAACCTTTCCTTTAAAGCTTCTAGTTTTTCCTGCATAATCGGGTGCCAATGGTATAGCCACTGACCTTATATTTCATTTATAAACGGACAAAGGTACAAAAATACATGGTTGTTCATTCGTCAGCATTTAGTTAAATTGCGGCCTAATCTTTCAGGATGAATACATCCTTTCTTAAAATGAGATCAATCTGTTATCTGCTGTGCTGTCTGCTGGGCCTCAGTGCCTGTAATGTCGAGAATCGTGTTCAAAATGCTGGTCAGCTGGCTAATGAAGTTAAATCCAATCAGGTGAAAAGGGTTACCAATACCCAGATCAATGAAACGCTTCAAAAATGGGGCGCACAGATTGTAGCTGCTTCAGAGAAAGCACTCCTGAATCAGATTACTGCCAATCCGGAGGGAGCCGATTCCCTTTGTAAAAACATAAGCGCTCTCCCTCTCATCACAGATATTGAAAAGGAATATCATGTGGATATTGAATTACTGAACCAGGAAAAAGCGGAAAACAGCCGGGCAGCGGGCAAAGAAAAGGAACTGCTGGAGGCCTATCTGGCCGCTTCCGGTCAGGTAAACACCGCCAGCTCTGAAAATATTCAGCAGGTCAGCGACAGTATTTTTATCTACAGTGTATGGCTGGCTACACAGGACCCGGTCTGTCAGCAGTGTTTCGGAAAAGACAAAAACCCGTTTGCTTTGTGGAAAGTGGCTTTTAATAAGAAAGAGGTGATCAGGCGGCTGAATACCGTAAAATAAGAATGAGTGAGATGGGTCAGGCTTATCCTTTCCGCACTTTTACGGCAAAAGCACGGGCAGGATTTTTTCTGAAAATCTGATTAATATCTGCTTCTGTAAATCCGGCTTGTAACAACGACGGAAGCAATACTTTAAAAACCGTTTCAAAACCCCGGAAATTGCCACCGCCGGGCTCCCCGACATGATACCAGCCGGCATCATGTGAGATGAGTACCTTATTAAGAAGCCCATTTTCCTTCATCTCTTTCAGAAAACGAACATAATCAGGTACAGAATGCGTGCTTAATCCGTCAAAAGAAATCCATCCGCCGGCTTTAGCTGCATCCAGATGAAATTGCCGGTCTTTTTCATTCTGCGCGTGAATCCATATCCAGGCTTCCGGTTTCACGCCACTATCTGTAATGATTTCCATTTCCCTCATGGCTGCTTTGCCGTCACCTGTGTGAATCCCTATCGTCAGTCCGGTAACAAGATGGGTCAATGCAGCTGCTTCTACCAGTTTTTCCTGCATAGCTGAAAGCGGGTAAGCGTCAAGCCCGGTTTTGATAAATCCCGGCTTTATGTCTGTTCCATCGATGCCATCTTTCCATTCCCTGATCCAGCCTTCCGCCAATACTTCCGCCGGTTGCCGGTAAGCATGTTCCGGAACAAACTTTTCTGCGGAAGCCCCGTAATACCCCGTGTTCGTCATCAGATGTAATCCGCTCCTTTTAGAAAGCTCCTGCAGTAAACGCACGTCTCTTCCCAGCCATGAAGGGGTACATTCGATCAGTGTATTACCACCCATTTCCGCCAGTTCTTTCAGAAAAGGCAATACTTTTTTGATTACCTCATCCTTCCGGTAACGCTCCGGAGACACTTTATCAGCACCGATGAAATCGACCATGACGTGCTCGTGCGGCAGAACAAATCCTATAGAATCAGCCGGAACAGGCCCGTTCACGGTCTGCAGATAATCGTAGTCAGCAGATCCTGCTTTTATATTATGAGAAGCAATAAGAGGTTTTGCACACAACAGAAGCCCTAAACGGGTAAAATCCCTTCGATTCATAACGGTTCCAGCTTTTGGTGATTACAAATAATTCAAGAAAGCCCAGAATTTTCTTGTTTTCAGATAATCCGTATCGGATTCATGAATATAAGCCTCTTTTTCAAAAGAAATCCTAAAGTAAGCTTTTTCATGATTGAGATAGCATATTAAGCGAATCAGATATTCCAGCAAATACCACAGATAAAACAAAGCCAGCCCCGTTTCAAGCTGCTGAATCAGATGAATACACTCATGATTCAGAAGCACCTTACTTTTCGCTCTGGTGTTTTTTACCAGAATAAACGGGAAAATGGCCATTCCTTCTACCCAGAGGAAAGGCACTTTTACTAAGATACCTTTAAAGTTCAGTCTGATAATCGGTTAAATTTTGCGCTTTAACTCAAAATTCTGTCCCAGATACACTCTTCTTACCTGCTCATCTCCGGCAAGTTCCTCCGCTGTACCCTGCTTCAGGATTTTACCCTCAAAAAGCAGATAGGCGCGATCCGTAATAGAAAGCGTTTCGTTGACGTTGTGGTCAGTGATCAGAATACCGATATTCTTGTGTTTGAGACTCGCCACAATTCCCTGAATATCTTCCACCGCAATAGGGTCAACACCGGCAAAAGGCTCATCCAGCAGAATAAATTTAGGGTCTACCGCCAGCGCCCTGGCAATTTCTGTACGCCTGCGTTCTCCTCCTGAAAGCACCATTCCCTTGCTTTTACGCACATGATGCAGATGAAATTCATCGAGCAGATATTCCGTTTTATCTTTCTGTTCGGCCCTGGTGAGGTCCGTAAGTTCCAGCACAGCCCTGATATTTTCTTCTACGGTCAGCTGCCTGAAAACCGAGGCTTCCTGCGCAAGATACCCTACCCCCAGCCTTGCCCGCTTGTACATAGGCAGATGCGTAATTTCCAGGTCATCCAGAAACACTTTTCCCGAATTAGGCTTTACCAGGCCTACAGCCATATAAAAAGAAGTGGTTTTACCAGCTCCGTTAGGACCCAGCAACCCGACAATCTCTCCCTGGCTCACTTCATAGCTTACCTGGTCGTTAACCAATCGTTTACCGTATTTCTTGATCAGGTTTTCAGTGCGTAGAATCATAGGGCGAAATTACAACAGAATATCACTTCGAACAAACAGATACCGGAATGAGCGGTGCTAATTAACAAAGCTTAACACCTGCCTCCTTCAGGACGTAAGCTTCCTGAAAACTTCCTCCAGCGAATCACCCTGTTTTCTCAGGGCTTCCAGACTGGTATCAGAGACAATCTGCCCTTTGCGGATCACGATTACCCTGTCGCACAGCGCTTCAATTTCCTGCATGATGTGCGAAGAAAAAAGTACGGTTTTATCCCTGGCAATATTTTTGATAAGATTACGGATTTCAAGGATCTGATTGGGGTCAAGACCTGTTGTAGGCTCATCGAGGATCAGTGTCGAAGGGTTATGAATCAGAGCCTGCGCCAGGCCGACCCGCTGCCGGTATCCTTTTGACAACTGTCCGATTTTCTTGAACTGTTCCTGTTCCAGGCCGCACAAAGTAATGATTTCTTCCCTTCTGTCTTTAAGTGCCTGACCTGACATTCCGTATAACTTCCCGATGAAGGCAAGGAATTCCCTCACATACATATCCAGGTAGAGCGGATTATGTTCCGGCAGATACCCCAGCGACTTTTTAGCACCCATGGCATCTGTCAGCAAAGAAAAACCATCGACCGACACACTCCCGGCAGATGGTTTGAGGTATCCGGTCAGCATTTTCATGGTCGTTGATTTACCGGCACCATTCGGCCCCAGAAACCCGACGATCTCACCCGGTTTTATTTCAAAGCTTATCTGGTTAACAGCAAGCTGATTTCCGTATTGTTTCGTTAGTCCGTTGACTGATATTGACACTTTTCTAACTGTTTGATCCGGTCCAAAGATAAATGATAAATTGTTGTCACGTATCAGCAATTATCGGTCTGGACCAAAATGCAGCAAAGGCCCGCTTTTCTTTACTCCTTCCTAAACCTTTAAAAACAGTTTATTTTTAAACAAAATGTACATGAAAGCCCATTCCACAGCTAAAAATGCCAGGACTTTGCCCAGCTTTTCGATGGTCTCAGGGAAATAACCTAACAGGCCGCCGAACAGAGCATTTGCCGTATAGGAAAAGTCGATAAAATTATCAGCCATGTAAATAACAATGGAATTCATACCGATCACCACAAAGAAGAAAGTCCATTTGCGGTATTTCAGCACATCGATAATTCCATAAAAAAGTGCCAGCAGCAAAAAGCTCCAGCCGGCTGTATAAAGTGCGAATGAGCTGGTCCAGATATTTTTATTGATTGGAAATATCACGTCCCAAAGCAAGGCGATACTCACACAGATAATCCCGGCAGCGGCCAGTTGAATGATCTTGTCTTTCTGGCTTATCGCTGATTTCAGCAACACTCCTGCAAAAACACCAAGCAACGCATTGGCAATAGCAGGAATGGTAGAAAAGAGGCCTTCCGGATCATGAATTCCTTTATATAATTTACCAGGCAAAATCAGTGTATCCAGGTAGCTGGCAGGATTACAATCCATGGTCAGCTTCCCAGCGCCGCAACCCGGTACCGGAACAAACGCCATTACCAGCCAATACCCTACCAATATACCTCCGCACCACATCCATTGCGCTTTGGGTTTAAAATAAATATAGATCAGCTGAGCGAACATCCCGGCCAGACCAATCCGGCCAAGCACGCTGGCGATCCGCCATTCACCGACAGGTTCGTGGAAAATACCGTTATTAACCACAATACCCAGCAAAATAAGAATGACAGCCCTTTTGACAGATTTCCTCGCCAGATCACTCTTGCTGACACCTTTGGCAAGCCTGCTCCCGATCGAATAAGGTGTGGAAACTCCGGCAAGGAAAATAAATAACGGAAAAATAAGGTCGTAGACTTTAAATCCGTGCCAGTCAGGATGATCAAACTGCTGCGAAAGCCACACCGCAGATCCCCAGCCCGTGGTTTTGGCCAAAACATGAAAAATTCTTTCACCGCCGGAAATCCAGAACATATCAAAACCCCGCAATGCATCAAGCGAGATCAGCCTTTCCGATGTAGACTTTGTAGACATAAACTTATCAATAAAAACAAAAAGGGAACAAAATACCTATTAATATACTCTGTCAACATAAAAAAAGACCTTTTCCCTGGTCAATTTATTTTGTGGAAGGGCTTGTCTGAAAAATACTAATTACCGATCACAACAAGGTCCTTCGTGAATACTGACGGTCGTTACAAAGAATTTTCAGAGAAAATATTAATAAAATTAAAGTTTAACCACAAATAAGGATAAAAACCTGATCGGCATTTTATTCTTTTCAGCTTTGGCAGGCTACCAAATAATATTGAATTTTATGAAAAACATCCTGACTCTTTTTCTTGTTTTCTTCTTCGTACAGAATGTAATGGCACAGAGTAATACCTGGCTCTTCTATGGTAACACCAGCTTTAGTCACAGCAATAAATACGCTGGATAATAATCAGGAAACGATCAATGACAGTTACAACTTCGCACCCGGCATAGGGTATCAGTTCAACGAAAACCGGACAGCCGGTCTGGAGCTGGGTTTCAAAAAACTTTAGTCTTTAGAAATCGCAGCTCATAGTAGAAAAGATGATTCCCACTGCTTTTAGTGGCATGAAAACAGTCTGGTTACTTTTGGTGGGGATGGTGATGATGACCAATACGGTTTGTCCCGTATTCAGTCAGCAACCCCTTACCTACCTGAGCTATAATATCCTGGAAGGGCTTAAAAACGACTCCACCCTGAAAGCGGAATTTACCGGTTGGATAAAAACCCGGAATCCGGATATTGCCGCTTTTCAGGAGACCAATACGTTTACCCAGAAAAGCCTGGAAACCTTTGCCGCAGGTTACGGACATCCTTATGCGATTCTGGCCAAAGAAACCGGCTATCCGGTGGCGCTTACCTCAAAATATCCGATCGTAAACGTGCAGAAGGTCCTCGACAACATGTGGCATGGCTATATCCACGCACAAATACTGGACTATCATATTTTCGTACTTCATCTTTCACCCCATAATCAGCAGAAACGCAGTCTGGAAATACAGCAACTGATTGCCCATGCCAAAACCCTCCCGGCTAAAGCGAAAATTATTTTTTCAGGCGACTTTAATGCCGTTTCAGACGTTGATGCCCGCAACTATGGGGATGACCTGCTGCACTCCATGCGCACGGCGGAAGCTAACGCGTCACACATCCGCAACCTGAAAGACGGACAAATTGATTACAGTATACTGAAAGCTATGGAAAAGGCCGGTTATACGGATGTATTTCATCACGTTCATAAAAAATTCAAATTCAGTATTCCTACCAAAGAATATGCACAATCGGCTTCCATACCGCGACGGATCGATTTTATTATGGTTTCCAAAAATCTTGTGTCTGAAATTAAGGAGGCTGACATTATTCATGATCACTACACTGATTACCTGTCAGATCATTACCCGGTGATCATGAAGCTGAAGTAAGCACATAGCCTGAATTCCCCTTTTGTTCAGGGGAGGGTCTTCCCCACTCCGTAATCAAACAGCCGCCCTATCCCGCTGTTTTTTGAGGTTATATTTCCGCATTATTTCCACGGGTAAGCATACGTTTAACAATAAGGAAAAACAGAAAAGAAAAAAAAATCGAAATAATTGGATTAAAATCACTCAAAAACTCCATTAGTAGATTACAGGCGGCAAGACACTTCCTGTAGTAATCTCTGAGGCCGATCTGATTATTAAATTATAGTGAATAAAGAGCTGGATCATTTAACGGTAAATGAACTATGGAATGCTTTCCGTAAAGGGAATAAAAAAGCATTTCAGTATATCTATCAGCTTCATATCAAGGATTTATTGTATTACGGCAGAAAAATCACTCATGATACTCCTCTGATTGAAGACAGTATCCAGGATTTGTTCATCGAACTGTGGCAAAGCAGAGAGAGACTAAGTGAGACAGACTCTATCCGGTTTTACCTTTTCAGGGCTTTGCGGTATAAAATACATCATCTGCAAAGGAAAGACCCCTACTACAATACCACTACCATAGAAGATGAAAACCTCTATCAGGATATTAATTTATCTATTGAGAACCTGCTTATAGAGACGGAAGGCAGAAGCCAGCAACTATCCATGTTGAAGAAATGCCTCGAATCTTTGAGCTCACGGCAACAGCAGGCTATTTACCTGCGTTTTTTTGAGCATTTCAGCAATGAAGAAATTGCTCAGATTATGGGCGTCAATTACCAGTCGGCATGTAAGTTTATTTACAGCGGGCTGAAATCTTTAAGAGAGGTCGTCAGAATATTATCCCTGACGCTGATCATGTACTTTCTATAGTAAGCAATGGAATATTACCACTATAAAGCAGAAGATTTTGCAGCAGACGATTATTTCAAGGATTGGGTCAATATACCTGATGCTTTATCGGATAAATTCTGGAAAGGGTTTCTGAATGATTATCCTGAAAAATATTACGAAATAATGGAAGCGCGCCTGCTGGTAGAATCCCTGCCCATGCTGTTTACGCCGGATACTGCAGATAATGAGCAACCCGAACGTATATGGGCTGACATTCAAAATCATATTGAACATCCTCCTTCCCGGATATCTTTCATTTCATCTATAAAAGCTTTTGGTGCTGCGGCGGCTATTGTACTGGCTGCGGGGATAGCCTGGTTCTGGTTTCACAATCCTGAACTTACAGGCAATGAAACCGTTTCGGATATCCCGAATACCGTATCAGAACCTGAATACTATCATGCACAGCCCCTGACACGCACCATTACGCTGCACGATGGTTCCGTTGTAAAGCTGGAAGGGGGCAGCCAGCTATACTATGCCTCCAATCCGGATAATCAGCAACGGGAAGTACAGCTAACGGGAAAAGCCTATTTTCAGGTAAGAAAGAACCCCGGCCGCCCTTTCATTGTCAGAGCCGGCGGTTTGAAAACAACCGTTCTGGGTACCTCATTTACGATCAGTGCAGAAGAAAATGCCCGGAATGTAACGGTAGAAGTACTCACCGGCAAAGTAAGTGTGGATACCGACAAGCCAGCGGATGAAAACCAGGAACCGATTATTCTGACACCTAATCAGAAAATCATCTATTCAAAGGAAACACAGGCCTTTCATAAAAGTCTGGTAGAAGAACCCAATCCACTGCCTGGCAAACCAACTACTTCAACCATTTTTATTTTTGAAGATGCTCCGGTAGGTAAAATTTTTGAAGCCATTGAAAGTCAGTACGGAATTGAAATTATTTATGATTCCCGGTTGACGGAAGATTGCTACCTGAATATCAATCTGAATAATGAAAACATGTATCAGAAGTTAAATGTCATCAGTAAAGCTCTTGGAATTAAATATGAAGAAACAGAAGGCAGAATAGTATTTGAATCAAAAGGATGTAATTAAAAGCCTCTGAAGGTGTTGCAGCACTTTCAGAGGCAAAAGATCCCTTTCCATCGTCCTACGTCTGGTTCCGGTCAACACCGGAATAAGGGAGTGTATATGTTTAAAAATTAACACAACTGGTAAAAATAATGAAAAAACCGTTTCCCCTAACCCCAATCCTTTACCAAATTATGAGAACCTCGGTTATTCAAATCATAATAGCGGTATTATTTGCAGGTTTAAGCCTTGCCAATCCAGCACACGGGCAGGAACTGCTGATGAAGAAGATAAGTCTGGATATAAATAATACCGAAGCGAAAAAAGTCCTCACGCTTATCGAACAGCAAAGCAACGTCAGGTTTGCTTATCGTCCCAGGCTTATCTCCAACGGGCAAAAGATCAGCCTGCATCTCATCAATCAGCCCTTGAAAGATGTACTGGACATACTGACGCGCAATCTGAATCTGCAATATGATGTGATGGGTGAGCAGATTATTTTAAGTCCGGCCGGAAGTTCAGAGACGGGTACACGGCCTCAACCCTCTACCGGCGGGCAACCTGGCACATCCGGCAAATCCAATACTGACCGAACCATTAAAGGAAAAGTAACAGATGAACGGGGAGAAAGCTTACCGGGAGCTACTGTGGTCGTGAAAGGGACACAAAACGGTACGCTCACAAACGTGGACGGGCAATTTGAAATTATAACCCAGGACGGTATCGCCACGCTGGTTTTTTCATTTGTCGGGTATTTAACGCAGGAAATTGTGTTATCAGCCAATCAGTCCTCGCTGGATATCACGTTGCAATCTGACCAGCAAACGTTAGACGAACTGGTAGTAGTTGGTTATGGTACCGTTAAAAAAAGTGACTTAACCGGAGCCGTAGCCAGACTAAACGCCGAGCAATTCCAGAACCAGCCTTTAACCCAGATCACTGAAATGCTTGCAGGTACGGTAGCAGGTTTTGCCTCCAATCAAAGTGCCGGTGCAGCAGGTGGCGGTTCGATGGAAATCCGAGGACCCAATTCCATCAGCGCGGGATCGTCCCCCATGATTGTACTGGACGGCATTATCTACAATGGAAGTATCAGAGATATAAATCCAAGTGATATAGAAACGATTGATATCCTGAAAGATGCCAGTTCAGCGGCGGTCTACGGATCCAGAGCGGCATCCGGGGTTATCCTGATCACAACCAAAAGGGGCAAAAGCGCTACTCCCGTTATCAATTTCACCGCCAAATGGGGTGTTTCCTCTTCTACGAATAAACGTAAACCTCTAAATGGTGAAGAGTTTGTAAGATTCAGGCAGGATTTCTTCAGAACCACTTTCCCGAATATTGATTATGATTATTATACGCATCCGAACCAGCTCCCTCCCGATCTGTCCATCGATCAGTGGAGACAACTAAGTGCCAATCCCCAATCTGACAATGTAAATGAGTGGATGGCAAGGATGAAATTCTTTTCCATTGAGCAGCAAAATTATCTGGCCGGTAAAACCACTGACTGGTATAACGAAGTAATGCAAAACGGGAAAACCCAGGACTACGACATCAGCATTGGCGGAAAAAATGATAATATAAATTATTACTGGTCTATCGGGTACCTTAACAATGAAGGGTTGAGAGTGGGTGACAAGTACTCAAACCTGAGATCGAAAATCAATTCTGAATATACCATTAACAGATTCATGAAGGTGGGGGTAAATGCTCAGTTTTCCAACAGAGACGAAAGTGCTGTGCCGGCAAGCTTAAGCTTTTATGCCAACAGCCCTTACGGACAGATGTATGATGACAAAGGAAATCTGATAAGGCTGCCACACGGCCATACTGAAAACCCTCTGCTCGATTATTACCGGAAATCTAACCTGAGAAAAATCACCAGTTTATTCACCAATCTGTACATGAACTTTAAGCTGCCGCTGGATATTGAGTATCAGCTTTCCTTTCAGCCGCGCATTGAATATATGAAAGAACTGAGTTTTACCTCAACGGACATCAGAGTGGGTGGTTTACCCTCCGATGTCAGTCAGGGCTCGAGGGCGGAATACTCCCATTACGAATGGATGGTTGACAACCTTTTTAAATGGAATAAGCAATTGGGCAGTCACCATATTGACCTTACTTTCCTGTTTAATATTGAAGAAAGCAACCGTTGGGCCACATCGCAGTCCAATAAGAACTTTGCACCCAGTGAGCAGCTGGGCTTCCACGGCATACATTTCGGGGATAGCCCTACCATCAATAATGATGATTACAGAAGTACCGGCGACGCCTTAATGTTCAGGGCCAATTATACTATTGCAGATAAGTATTTACTGACCGGTTCAGTAAGACGAGATGGCTTTTCGGCATTCGGACAGGAAAATCCCAGGGCTTTCTTCCCGGCATTCGCGCTGGCATGGAGATTATCAAATGAAGACTTTTTCAATGTGGATGCCATAAGCCAGCTGAAAATAAGGACTTCATGGGGTATAAACGGAAACAGGGACATCGGGATTTATTCTTCTCTGGCACGTATTAATTCCAACCTTTGGTATGACGGAACCAATACCAGGGTAGGTGTTTTTAACTCCACCCTTGCCAATTCTTTATTGAAATGGGAGAAAACACAGTCCATTAACCTGGGAATAGATGTGACATTTAAAAATCAGATGGTTGATCTGTCCGTAGATTTCTATGACATGACTACCAAAGATTTGCTGTTGAACCGTAATCTGCCGAGTATAACAGGATTTTCACAGATCACGTCGAATCTGGGCGAACTCGGAAATAAAGGGATCGACCTTACCGTCAATACCAATAATATCAAAACCAACGATTTCAGCTGGTCTTCCGGCCTGACTTTCTCTTTCAACAGGAATAAGATCAAAAAGCTGTTTGGTGATATCGGCAACTACAAAGTAGCAGGTATAAATAAGTATGGCGAAATTCCTGATTTTACCAACCGCTGGTTTCCCGACCATTCTCTGGATGCTATATGGGATTATAAAATCACAGGTGTATGGCAAATTGATGAGAAAGAAACCGCAGAAAGATACGGGATGCGCCCTGGTGACTTTAAATCGGAAGATCTGGATAATGACGGCAGGTATATTGAACTTAATGACAAGCAGTTTATAGGCTACACCAGTCCCAGATACAGAATCGGTCTGAACAATTCCTTTAGTTTCTTCCGGAATTTTTCGGCCAACCTGTTCTTACGGGCTGACCTTGGCCATATGGGTGAGTACTCTAATGCTCTGAATGCCGGTTGGGAATCAAATGACCGGGCAAACAGAAACGTTGGACCGGTACCCTACTGGACCGAACAAAATCCTATCAATGATTACGCTCGTCTGGATGTCAGTAACAGCGGATACGGAGGCGGATTACGTGTATTTAAACAACGGTCATTTATACGATTGCAGGATATTAATCTTTCCTACCACGTACCGTCAGGCACCGCTGAAAAGCTGAAAATGCGGGATCTGAGATTTTTCGGGTCCATCCGTAATTTACTTACCTATACAAAATGGCCACACTGGGATCCTGAAACCGGCAGCAGCCCGCTGCCGAAAACATTCTCTCTTGGCTTTAGTATGAACCTGTAACTGACCTGTACCATGACAACCTATATGAAAAAAATAATATACTGCCTGCTGGCTTTACTTTCGCTGAATTCATGCTCTGACAATTGGCTGAAACCAGATCCCCAATCCTTCTTCGCTCCTGAGAATATTTATGTTGACGAAGCTGGTTTCGAAGCGCTGCTGGTTACGTTACGTAAAAATTTAAGCTACGATTTTACAGGCGGAAGAAACCCGATGGCGATGGAATTTGCCTATTCAGATGTGGCGGTAGCATTGGTGCAGTCAGATTTTACAAGAAACACTCCCAGTACAAGTACCTTCTGGCCGATCCTGACGCTTTTTAACAAATCTTACGAGTTTATTAAAAATGCCAACGTACTGATTTCAAGGATAGATAATGTAGAATGGGAAAGTGAAGAGGTAAGAAATCGTTTGGTGGCTGAGGCCTACTGGCACAGAGCTTACTGGTATTATCGCCTGGTTAACTCTTATGGTGATGTCCCATGGATAGGGGAAGAATTATCCGGTGCCAAGCTGGATTTCCAGACCTACAGCAGGGATGCTATCCTGAAAAAGCTTCAGCAAGACCTGGAATTTTCTGTACAATGGCTGCCTGAAAAACCACGTTTGCTTGGGGATGTCACAAAAGCCACTGTCAATCAGTTGCTGACAAAAATATATCTGGCTAACCGCGAATTTGATAAAGCCGTCACATCCTCTTCCCAAATTATCAACGGTCCTTATTCATTAATGAAAAACAGGTTTGGCATTGATGCGAACGATGCCAAAAGAAATGTTCTCTGGGACTTGCACAGAGCTGAAAACAAAAATAACAACCAGAATACCGAAACCATCTATACCACCATTGACCGTGCGGAAGCCCCTCCGGCTACCTGGTCGGAGGGTGCCTATACCATGAGAAACTATACACCTTCATGGTGGAAAATTCTGGATGGTAAAGGGAACAGGGCATGTAACTGGGACACCCCCACCGGTGATACACTGGGTATCGGGAACGGCGACGTTCGCACAAACAGTTATTTCCACTATAGTATCTGGGAAGAAAACGGAAAACAATGGAATAACACTCCCGATCTGCGGCGGGCTGATATTAACTGGGTAGAAATGACCGGAAATATTGCAGAAATAAAAGGCTGTCTTGGTGGCTCGCCTTACAATGGCATCCAGCTGAATAAGGTTGTTTACAGCAGTCTGATTGACACAACAGATACCTGGTACCCTTGGCCGCATTATAAAACATACATTAAAACACCCAACACACCCCAACCCTACGGAGGACAGGGAGATATGTACATCTACCGTCTTGCCGAAACCTATCTTCTGAGGGCGGAGGCGCATTTCTGGAAAGGAAATCTTGCTGAAGCGGCCAATGATATCAATGTTGTGAGGGCACGCGCCAATGCTCCGCTGATTTCAGCAGCGGATGTAACCATTGATTATATTTTTGATGAAAGAGCCCGGGAGCTTTATATTGAAGAGCCGCGCCATTCCGAAATGGTCAGGGTATCCTTCATCCTGGCGAATCTGAATCAGGACGGGTATAACGTAACCGGGATTCATGAGAAAAACTGGTATCATGACCGGGTAATGCGGGTAAACGAACATTACCATCCTCCATTATTCACCTGGTTTGCCCTGGAAGCGAAAATATCTCCTTATCATTTCCTGTGGCCGGTTCCTCAAAGTGTAATAACGGCCAATACACTGGGTATCATTAATCAGAATAAAGGATATGAAGGCTCGGAAAATAATGCCGCTCCCATAGTGAGTATTGATTAAGAACCTGCTTTTCCTCAAAAGCGATAAGCTCATCTACTTTTATATAGTATGAAAAAGTTTTTGTATTTCTTTCCGGTGTTATGTTTCACATTACCAGCCTCTGGCTTTCAGAGTGAATCCGATTCCGGAAAGGCGCGACTGGAATGGATCCTGGATAAATTACCGCCCGACCGCACGCAAAACGGCACGGTATCCTATTCAGACAGCACTTTTCAGAACTGGCTTGAGCGGACCGGCGAATTACCTCCGGATTTCAGCAAGATGAAGTCAGTCCCCTTCCTGCCTGACCCGCTGCTTCTTAACGGGCAAACGGTTACTTCAAAAGAACAGTGGGAAAGGAAAAAAGAGCAGCTAAGGAAGGATCTGCAGTACTATATAACAGGATCATTTCCTCAGACCAGGGAAAATTTAAAAGTAAGAACGGTTTCCGAATCCCGGGCACATAAAGTAACCTCAAGGATTATCGAACTTACATTCGGTCCGGCAAATGCTGCTAAATTAACGCTTGAAATGCTCATTCCGGATGGAAATGGTCCGTTCCCGGTTTTTATGACCCAGTGGAATCACCGGGAATGGGCACAGATTGCCGTTAAAAGGGGATATATTGCCTGTGTATATGCCGCCTCCGACGCAAAGGATGACACCGAAGACTATAGCCGCATCTGGGCCGGACAATATGATTTCACACGCCTCATGAGACGGGCCTATGGTACTTTTGCCGCCATCGATTATTTGTATCAGCTACCCTATGTCAACAAGGATCAGATTGCACTCACCGGTCATTCCAGAAACGGCAAATTATCGTTAATAGCTGCTGCTTTTGATGAAAGAATCAAGGCTGTAGTCACCAGCAGCGGAGGCACAGGCGCTGAAGTTCCGTGGCGCTATACTACCCATCATTATGATGTGGAAGATATTGCACTGCTCAGTACAGCGCAACCCGCCTGGTTACACCCACGTCTTCGTTTTTTCATCGGAAATGAAGATAAGCTTCCGATTGATCAGAATTCATTTATGGCCCTGGTGGCACCCCGGGGGCTCTTGTTAAGTACCGCTACTACCGAAGGAGCAAGTAATCCCTGGGCAGCAGAACAGGCTTTAAAATCGGCCGGTACGGTATACAGCTTTCTGAATGCCCCCGATCATGTGGGTATCCGCTATCGTCCGGGTCTGCACGGTACCCAGTCTGAGGATATTGAAGGATATATTGATTTCTTCGATTTTATCTTTAAAAGAAGCCATTATAACCCCAAAAGCGAATTGCTTTATCCTTATTCCTTTGAAGAATGGAAAACCAATGCAACACCGGTTGCTATCCAGGGTAAGCGCAAAACGGCCGGTCAGACGTCCTCTGAAACCGTAAAGAATCTTCACTGGCTGTTGGGCGAAGCTCCGCCTCTGGTCGTTAATGCAGGTCCAGAACTATTGAGCAAATCGGGTAACGGGGAAGCTTATTTCGGCAGTGTATTGAAGCGTCCTGCCGCAAATGAAAAGACCGGACTCATGAGAATTACGCCTTATAGCGGGTTTGGTGACTATTTGTATTCCAACCTGTATTATCCCAGGGCGCAGGCAGATGCCGGAAAAAAAGTGCCGGTCCTGATTTACCTTCATGAAAACGATTACTCAAAAGGGTATTCTGATATCGGTCATCAGCACGAGATGCAGTCTTTTTTCAATGCAGTTCTGGAGAAAGGATACGCAGTGCTATGTTTTGACATGATGGGCTTTGGAAACCGGATTCAGGAAAGCCAGCGATTTTATAACCGTTACAGGGACTGGTCTAAAATGGGGAAAATGGTGGCGGATGCACAGGCAGCGGTAGAGGCTATGGCCAATCTGGACATTATAGACAGCAACCGCATTTATATCGCCGGATATTCTGTTGGCGCTACCGTAGGACTTATGACTACCGCAATCGATCCGCGTGTTGCCGGTGTAGCGGCTATCTCGGGAGTTTATCCTTTAAGGGAAGGAACCTCCAGTCATCATACCATCGTGGAATGGTCTGACCTCAACGGATTTATCCCCAGACTGGGCTATTTTAAGAATAACCCTGAACTTATCCCGGTAGATTTTGATGAAATCTTAGCAGCCATTGCACCAAGGAATACATTGCTTGTTCAGCCCCGGACTGACTGGACAGCAGATCATTCTGCCATTCGGAAACAGGTTGATAAGGTAAAAAAGGAATATAGCCGGCAAAAGGCAGAAAATAACATCCTGTCACTATATCCTGATGACTACAGCCGTCTTTCTGCCCAAACCAGGGCTCAGGTACTAAACTGGCTGCAGTTATTGAATAACATGCCAGAATAAGCTTATATTCATCTCAGTTCTTTAATTGAAAATTATCCTATGCAATCATTAAGCCTCAAACTGCTCGCTTTAACCGCATTTTTTTTATTCCTGAACAGGCATAGTGCAAAAGCTCAAAACTATGACGAATCACTGACAGGGAATCTCCCCATTCCTGAAATACTGATCAGCAACGAAAATGGTAAGATTAAAAATAAAAAGCAGTGGGAACAACAACGCAGGCCGGAAATTATGGCCATGTTTGAAACCCAGGTCTATGGGAAGACTCCTGCTACTTTTGATCATATTGATTTTCAGGTAAAGAATGAGAATAAGCAGGCGATGGGCGGGAAAGCGCATTTAAAGGAAGTAAGTATCAGGGTAACACGTAATGAGAAACAGGTTGTCATTAATCTGGTAATGTTTACACCTACCCTGACAGCCGGCCCGGTGCCGGTCTTTTTACTGATCAATAACAGACCTGCCAGAAATACAGCACCGGAGCGGGATACCATCAGCGGATTCTGGCCGGCGGAGCAGGTTATTGCGGCCGGCTATGGCATTGCCGCATTTCAGGTAAATGATGCCGCTCCGGATAATAAAAATACTTACGCTAAAGGTGTGCTGGATTTATATCCTGAGGCACTTTCCAGTCCGGATGGCATGAAGGCCATCGGAGCATGGGCCTGGGCAGCCAGCCGGGTACTGGATTACCTGGAAACTGATAAACAGACAGATGCAGGCAAAGTGGCTGTGGTAGGGCATTCAAGAGGCGGTAAAACATCCCTGTGGGCCGCAGCACAGGACACAAGGTTTGCGATGTGCTTTTCGAATAATTCAGGAAATACAGGGGCTGCTTTATCGAAGAGAAATTTTGGTGAAACCGTCAAAATAATTAACACGGCATTTCCGCACTGGTTTGCAGATAACTACAAAAAATACAATGATAACGAAGCCGATCTGCCCTTTGACCAGCATATGCTGCTGGCATTGCAGGCACCCAGGCCGTTATATGTTACGAGCGCTTCTGAAGACCTGTGGGCAGACCCCAAAGGCACTTATATGGCTCTCAAACTTGCCGAACCTGTATATGAACTTTACAAACAGAAGTCGTCATTACCACTCAGTCAGCCTGCTGTCAATACACCCTTTACGCGTACACCTCTTGGCTACCATATCCGGGAAGGGAAGCATAATCTGACCGAATATGACTGGGCACAATTCATAAAATTTGCAGACGATCATTGGAAAAAGTAATGTAAGACCAAGCAGTCTCCCTGGTTTTCCTCACTCTATTCTATACGGACAGATAAGTAAAAATGTCATCTGCGCTGATTTAATACTTGTGATCATAACTATTCAATAGACTTTACATGTTCAGAATTCCTAAAATTACGTTGCTGCTCCTTTGTTCTTTTATTGTACTGAATTACAGCTGCAGAAGAAGCAGTTTACCCGAAACAGCTTCTGTACACAATCATTTAAGTAAAAAAGAGACCATCCAGGGCTGGCAGCTGTTGTTCGATGGTAAAACGACAGCAGGATGGCATAATTATCTGAAAGAAGGGATCAGCGGATGGCAGGTTGAAGATGGGATTTTATTCACTCCAGGTAAAAGCGGTGATATTGTAACCGACGATGAATACAGCAATTTCGAGCTGAAAGCTGACTGGAAAATCACCGGTAAGGGAAACAGCGGTATATTTTATTTCGTTGTGGAAGATCCCGTTAATCAACGGATTCATCAGTCAGGCCCGGAATTTCAGATTATTGATAACAACAATTACCCGCAGAAATTAGAGGAAAATCAGGTTACCGGTTCGGCTTCCGATGTACTGAAACCCCTGACAGATGCCACCAATCCCGTTGGAGAATGGAATACAACTTATATCACTTCTGTAAACGGTAAAATTCAGCATTGGCTGAATGGTAAAAAAATCCTGGAATTCGATATTAATTCTCCTGAATGGAAAGCCGCCGTAGCCAAAAGTAAATTTGCGTCTTTTAATTATGCACAGGTACTGAAAGGCAGAATCGGCCTGCAGGACCATGGTAACTACGTTGCCTACCGGAACGTTAAAATCCGTCCGTTATAAGCATTGTCATTATCCGGAAAAGCCACAGGAAATGCGTCATTTCCTGTGGCTTTTCCTTTTATAAACTGACAGTGATGGCTTATTTCATCCTTTCAAATATAAACAGGTCGATAAATTCCCAGCCTCCGTCTTTTGGTGTTCCTTTCTGTATTACAAACTGATTTTTCTTTCTCAGCTCATAGATAATCCGGACCTGCCTGTCACTTTTTTCAAACAAAGCCTGATTACTGGTCGCTTCGATAAAACTATACGTATCGGCTTCCTCTTTTTCCTCTACAGAAATCAATCCCGGCTTAAAATGCTTCACTCGCGCAACCGGTCCGTTTTCTGATTCCTCAAAAGCAAAAATTTCATAAAGTGCAGGCTTATCGTTCTTAATCATACGGATATACCCGACAATATTATTGCCCAACGGGGCTGTCCAGGCAGCTTCTATCGGTCCGCCGTTATAGGCTCCCATCCAATGGCCTTCTATGATTTTCAGGTCATTCAGGCTTCCTTTTTTTGATGACGCCTGAGCAAAGGAAGTCAGGCCGGCCAGCAACAGACAAAATGTAAAAACACAGGCTTTGAAACAAGTCACAAGTTTCATTCGTAATGAATCGGTTAGGTAAAAAAGAATTACATCCCCGCAAGTTATCGAATTTCAGAATAATTCAGCATCGTGATTTATATATTTACATTTACAATGGCTATCAGTCATGCACATGGCTGATTTACCTGCCCGCCTTCCCCGTATGGAAGATCCGGTGCGCTATGAGAATAAAAAAGCATAAGGTAAATCCCGATCCATCCTGCCTTATAGGTGAAGGGGTAAAACTATGGCTGCATTCTACTTTAATAAGTTCCTGTAAACCAAAGCAGATATCCCTGAAACTATTTCCTGATTATAAATCTGTTGACCCCTATGCCATTACATCGTATCCTGTTCTCTTTTCTGTTACTGTTGATGATTTCACCGGGCTATGCACAGTTCGAGATTCCGCTGTATAACGGCAAAATCCCTAATTCGAGACCCGTCAGAAATCAGGAAGAAAACAAGGCAAACAAAGAAGTAGACAGTCTGGCTTACAAAGTTTCTGTTCCCACTTTACGTGTTTTTCCTGCACAAAACAGTAACGGTACGGCCGTCATAATCATTCCCGGCGGCGGTTATGGTGTATTGCTCACCAAAAGAGAAGGCAGCGACGTAGCACGCGAATTCAATAAGCATGGCATCACGGCAATTGTACTGAAATACCGCATCCCGTCTGATGAAACCATGCTCAAACGTGAGCAGGGCCCGATTCAGGACGCCCAGCAGGCCATTCATGTGGTAAGGAGCAAAGCAAAAGAATGGGGAATACGGCCGGATAAAATAGGCGTCATGGGCTTTTCGGCAGGCGGCCATCTGGCGTCAACTGCCGGAACACATTTTTCAACACCTTATATCCCGGCTTTAAAAAACGCCAACGTTTGTCCTGATTTTATGATCCTGATCAATCCGGTCATCAGCTTTTCTGATACCTTCGGACATACCGGTTCAAAAGATAACCTGCTGGGCAAAAACCCATCTCCCGGTAATATCAAAAGATTTTCCAATGAAATGAATGTTACCTCTGAAACACCCCCGGCCTTTCTGGTACATGCCGGTACGGATGTGGTAGTACCGGTAGAAAACAGCCTTGCTTTTTATCAGCAGTTAAAAAAATACAAAGTTCCTGCAGAAATTCATATTTATGGCAAAGGAGAGCACGGATTTCTTACCTATCCTGCCTTTGACGAATGGTTCGGGCGGGTAATGCAATGGATGAAAAGCAGCGATTTCTAACTTAAGCTCTGGTCAGCGTTCTGTTTATACCAGCTCATTTTTTTCCTTAACAGGGAATATTCTGAAAAATAACTCAGGTGAGACCGCAGGATTTTCAGCCGGTAAGAAAGTCCGTCCCGCTCGCGCAGTGCGTGGACAAAATACGGCCATGTTGAGTTTTCGGGCAATTCTTCCATCGCATCCCATTTTTTCAGATGATCCGAAATACTGATTTCAGACCGTACCGGAACAGCAAATGAATGCCCTGGCAGCAATGTATTCACCATACCGATAGCCCTCATCAGTAAACCCGTCATACCTTTTTCCTGTGCGAGTTTGACAACCAGTTTCCAGTCTGTAGCATCAGCATAACGGTGCAGGTATGCTACAAAATCTGCAACATATTTCAGTTTGTCCCATCGTTCTTTTCCGGCATGATGCAGTAACAGAAGCAATAGTTGATATTCATTCCGGAAACCCGTTACCGTTCGGTTCTGGAGAACTATCTCCTGCTGCCAGTGCGGCCATTCCTGATCCGGGAAATCAAAACATAACCTTGGATAAGCCGGCTGCCAGTGCAATTCCAGTGCTATCCCTTCTTCGTTAAATAACGGAACATGATAATCCGTACGAAAAAATGCCTTTTGGGTCTCAGATGATTCTGTAAGCAGGTAGTTCCTGTACCTGTCAGGTTCATATCCCAGCATTTTTACCGCTTTAAGCGCTTCATTAAAATACGCTTTAGGAATGAGCAGATCAATATCTCCTGAAGATCGTGAATTCAGATCGTCATATAACCATTTTGACCATAGTATACCTTTATAACCATAAGCGGGAATCTTTTCCTGCTGAAATAAGGTAAATAAATCAAGCAGGTGATTCGTTTGGCTGAGAGACTGAAATGTCGAATGCGTAGCTGAAGCATGTAACTGCTGATAGAGACCTCCGCTTCGGGCCGCTTCCGGTAATCCTGCAAAAACCAGGTTTTTAACACCATGCCAGTGCGCCATCCGGAACAGCTTCGTTTCATCAATTCCGTCAAAGCTCTGCCTTGATATTGTTTCAGGCGACAGACAGAGGCGGATCATTAAGGCCAGCTCCGGACTGGCTGCTCGATCAGGCTGGCTCATATCCCTGCATTTGATTTTCTACCCATTTTTCTAATGCCCCGAAACCTTCGGGCCTGCGCACTTCCCACATTTCAGCATGGTGAGCACAAAGAATGCTCTGATGAAACATGCTGGTCAGCATATCTTCATCCAGCCAGTCGCTCTCCAGCGGAAAATGTTTCAATGTTTCGGTAGGGATCTTTACAGGTGACATTGCCCTGACAGCAGCCCTGTTCTTCACTCTATGAAGAAAATAAAATCCGGCTAAAGGTATTTTTTCATCCGGAAATGAATCCCGGGGAGTAAGGGCAAATTTATTAACTCCTTCACTCACGCGGGCCAGATTAAGTTCATTCCAACCCAATCCGTTGACGGTATTCTCCCATATTTTCAATTGCGGATATGCCGGAACCACATAGGGTTTGTTATGCTCATCAAACGTTATCGCCGTCAGGTCATCGCTTAAAAGCGTACAACCCGCCTTCAGGAAAGCCGCCGCTGTTGTTGATTTTCCGGCGCCGGGGGCACCCATAAACACTCTGGCCTTATCGCCAACCTTCACCGCACTCGCATGCAAAAGGTAATACCCTCTCTGAAATAATATCATTCCCAGGGCTT
>JBEBXQ010000064.1:0-26874 GCA_040391535.1 Telluribacter sp.
TATAAGGATTATCTGTGGATGATGACCATTACAGAGGAAATCCTGGAGCAGGTAGCACTGGCCGTTCACGGACAAACCAGCATTACTTCCTGGGGGAATGAAATTGAATTTGCCGGGCCCTATCCACGACTTAGTATTTTAGACGCCATTGAAAAATATACAGGCGTTAATGTAGAAAGCAAAACAGAAGAAGAGCTGCGGGAACTATGCCGGTCGTGGGGTATCGAAGTGGATAGTTCTATGGGCGTAGCCAAGCTGGTAGATGAAATCTTCGGGGCCAAAGTGGAAGAGCATCTGATTCAGCCGACATTCATCATCGATTATCCTGTCGAAATGTCGCCGCTTACTAAAAAACACCGTAGCAAGGAAGGCCTTGTTGAACGTTTTGAATTGTTTATCAATGGTAAGGAAGTAGCCAACGCCTATTCCGAGCTGAACGATCCTATTGACCAGCGGGAGCGCTTTGAAGCACAATTACGCCTGGCCGAAAGAGGCGATGATGAAGCCATGGCCATGGATGATGATTTTATTCGTGCCCTGGAATATGGTATGCCTCCTACCGCAGGTATCGGGATTGGTATTGACCGTCTCACCATGATGATGACAGATAATACCAGCATACAGGAAGTTTTGTTTTTCCCGCAGATGCGTCCGGAAAAACGTATCGAAGTTGCTACCGAAAAGGATTATGAAGCAGCAGGTGTGCCGGCAATATGGGTACCTGCTTTGCAAAAAATGAACATACTGACCATTGACCAGCTAAAAGACGCTAATCCCAATAAGGTATTTAACGACCTGGGCGGTATGCGCAAAAAACTGAAAATTGATGCACCGATGCCATCCAAAACAGATGTGGAAGCCTGGATAAACGGTTGATCGCAGGAACCATAAAAAACCCCGGAGGTTGCAATCTCCGGGGTTTTTTATGTTCTATTGTAAATCAAATTCCTAGTCATGAAGGACCCCTTCAAGCCCCAGCGGCTCAATCAATATCAGATTCTCCTCTACGATGCTATCCGGTACAAAGACGAATCTTTTATCAAAAATCTGCTTATCCACATAGTAGCTTACCCAATATTCATTATTAAGATGAAAAACCTCCGGCATGATCGATTCCACAACCACATGATCTCCGGCATTAATCTCCTGATAAAAATGACGAAGTACCGAGGTTTCCTGTTGCTCACCCGCAGCTGTTTCGTTATTACTGTACCCCTTTGAAGTAACAAACACATTCCTGATCTGGTAGTCATTCTGATTAACCAGCACCACATGCCACTCCACTCCATGCAGTTCATTTATTTTTCGCACTACCGCCAGTTTAATTCCTTCAACCGGCAAAAAGGCAATATCCTTTTTCATCCTTTATAATTGTTCCGTTTTATCAATCAGTTTCATATCAAACAACTGAGCAAGTTTATGCTTCAGTACTTCAGCGACCCTGTCCATTGATATTTTAATACCTGTTTCGGCTTCAATGGAGGTTACTTCCTTATCACTAATTCCACAGGGAATAATATTCCCGAACCACGACAAATCCGTATTTACATTCAGAGCAAACCCATGCATGGTTACCCAGCGGCTCGATTTCACTCCCATCGCGCATATTTTCCTGGGACGGATCTGCTCTTCGAAATCAATCCATACGCCTGTTAGCCCGCTGATACGGCCTGCCTTAATACCAAAATCAGCCAGTGTCATAATAATCGCTTCTTCCAGAAAGCGCATATATTTATGAATATCCGTAAAAAAGTTATCCAGGTCAAGAATAGGGTAACCTACCAGCTGTCCGGGTCCGTGATAGGTAATATCCCCTCCACGGTTAATCCTGTAAAAAGCGGCATGATGCTCTTCCAGCTGCTGTTCATTCATAAGCAGATGTTCGGCTTTCCCGCTTTTCCCAAGTGTATATACGTGCGGATGCTGGCAGAAGAGCAGATAATTGGGTGTAATTTTCTGAATTTCCGCATCTCGATTCCTGTTATCAGTTTTGATACTGACCACCTCCTGAAACAGTTTTTCCTGATAATCCCAGGCCTGCTGATAGTCTATTTCTCCTAAATTCTGAAACTCAACTGTTTTATTGAGATGAATATTCATTTAATAATCCGGTTCCTGATATTAGCCTATAACATTCTTTTTTATGTAAATTGTTCAAAACTATCTGCACACTTATACATGAGCAATACAAACACGACAGGAAAATGGGGTGAAGATCTTGCACTTCAATTCCTCACTGCTAAAGGTCACGAACTTTCCCAACGGAATTACCGCTACAAACAAGCAGAGATAGACCTGATCACCATTTCAGGCAAAACCCTGATCTTCACAGAGGTAAAAACCAGAACCGGGACTGGCTTCGGGACGCCCGAATCATTTGTGGATTATGTAAAGGCGAAACTCATCATGAAAGCTGCCGAGCATTTTATTTTTCAGATTGACTGGCATGCAGACGTCAGATTTGATATTATTTCCATTCTGAAACTCCCGGATGGTTCACATCAGATCCGTCACATTGAAGATGCTTTTTACTGATCCCATGCCAAAGGGAGTTTATGCCATAAACTCCCTTTGAGTAAGTTTTTCAAACAAAAATGCCTGTGTCCCCAGAAGTCTGGCCTTATTGCCCAGCTGCGAAATCTTGAAAGACAACGAAGATTTGAAATCCAGGAGACAGTATTTATTAATCGCGAGTTCCATCGGATTGGATATAAATTCACCGGTTTCGGCTAAAACGCCGGTTACGATAATAATTTCAGGATTAAACAAATGAATCGCAGTAGCCAGACCTCTTCCGAGCTCTGAACCGACCACCCCGATCAGGTCAATACAGAATTCATCCCCGGCCAGAACAGCTTTGATAATATGGCTGGTACTGATTTCGTCAGGGTGACTGACATAATTGCTTAGTACCGTAATTTTTCCTGCCTCCATACCTGCTTTAGCCTGCCGGATCAAAGCAATAGCCGACGAAACAGTATCCAGGCAGCCGATTTTCCCACAATGACAGAGTATACCCTCCGGCTTTGCCTGAATATGCCCAAGCTCTCCAGCAAAACCATTGGACCCGTTAAAAACCTCTCCATTAATCAAAATACCTAATCCTATCCCCCAGTCAATATTAATGGTTAGTACGTGCGACTTCCCTTTTGCCAGGCCAAACCGGTGTTCTCCGATCGTAGTAGCCTGTGTATCATTGATCAGATACGCAGGTGCGTTGAGTTCACTTGAAATCACCTGACCCAGTGAAACTCCCTCAGGTGTAAGATTTCCATAGGTTTGGTTTACTCCGTTTCTGGCATTAATTAACCCCGGCATAGCCACACCAATCCCCCATATCTGCTTATCCTGAATATTTTCATCTCTCAGAAACTGCCGGGCTTCAGCTATAATTTCGTTTAAAAAAGCAGAAGTATTGGCTAATTGCAAATGAATAGCCCGTTGTTTAATCAGCTCATTTTTCAGGTTAAAGACATTGAGGGTGGTTTCCCGCAGATTGATATCAATAACGAGATTAAAATACCTGTTGGGGTTCAGACCGTACAATGCCGGCGGCCTTCCTGCACGGGCCTGAATAGTGCCTGCTTCTACCAGCCACCCCTCTTTGATCATATCATTGATGATGGTAGTAGCTGACGGAATACTGGTATGGAAAAGCTTGGATAATTTATTGATAGACGTATTTCCTGACTGATACAAAGTCATTAATAACGTGCGCCTCAACCGATTCTTTCTGATATCAACAACCGAATTTAACTCTTCTGAAAACGTGTTCATATATTATAATTCTAAAGGGGTAGGAAGTACTGATCCAAACAAAAGGTTAATTTTGTGGTTTTTCAATTACTTATATAAGCCTATAATTTAAAAATTCATCAAAATAACCCTTAAAAAAATAATAAATTTGTATAATATCCAAATTATATAAAGTAAAAGGGGGTATTATTGGATTAATTTTAAAAATTTCATTCAATCAAACCGATATAATCGTAAAATTTTGAAAAAAGGGTTAGTAATCCGGTCTACCGGTTCGTGGTATGATGTGCGGGAGGTGGCTTCAGGAAAGATTATTTCCTGCAGGCTGAAGGGTAAATTTAAGATGAAAGGCTTCAAAGTCACCAATCCTCTGGCTGTGGGAGATTACGTTTCCTATACGATGGAAGAAGGAAATGCCAATACCGCTATCATCGGGGAAATATTCCCGCGCGAAAATTATATCATCCGGAAGTCGGTACACAAAACCGGGCATGCCCACCTTATTGCCGCTAACCTGGATCAGGCAGCGCTGGTGGTTACCCTGCATTTTCCACGCACTTCCCTGGGCTTTATTGACCGGTTTCTTGTTACAGCCGAATCGTTCCGCATCCCTGCCCTGCTACTTTTTAACAAGCAGGACCTGATCAATGAAGAAATGGCCGGGTTTCAGGACGAGCTGATCAATCTCTATGAATCGCTGGGATACCGCTGCCTCAGGACAACAGCTATTTCTCAGGAGGGCATCATAGAAGTGAAAGAAGCTTTTCTTCATAAAGTAACTTTATTGTCAGGTCATTCAGGAGCCGGGAAATCTTCCCTTATCAATGCGATCAGCCCTGAACTGGGATTACGGACTAACGAAGTATCGTCTTACGCCAATAAAGGCGTACATACCACTACTTTTGCTGAAATGTTCGAGTTTGAGAATGACACTTTTGTGATTGACACTCCGGGGATTAAAGAACTGGGCCTGGCAGACATGGCCGAAAGTGAAGTCAGTCATTATTTTCCTGAGATGCGGGGATTACTCAATGCCTGTCGTTTTGACGACTGCCTGCACATCAACGAACCCGGATGTGCCGTGAAAGCCGCAGTGGAAGAAGGCTCCATTGCTTATAGCCGCTTTGAAAGCTACCTGAGTATGGTAGGCAATCACGATAACAGAAAATAGTTTTGTGTGTGGTTTCAGGTGAGGATATTTACTTCAGGAGTCAGTTCTATACCAAACTTATCCCAGACCGATTTCCTGATTTTATCCGAAAGTGCCAGCACTTCTTTGCCATGTCCGTTACCAAAATGCACAAGGACAAGTGCCTGACGGTCATGCACTCCCACATTTCCTTCCCGGTAACCTTTCCAGCCTGCTTTTTCGATGATCCACCCTGCAGCAACTTTTACCTGCCCTTCTCCGGCCGGATAGCCGGGTATCTCCGGAAATTCCTCTTTCAATTGTGTATACTGATCTGCGCTGATCACGGGATTTTTAAAAAAACTTCCTGAGTTTCCGATTTGAGCAGGATCGGGTAATTTTGACCTGCGAATGGCCATCACAGCTTCCCTGACTGCTTTCATATCCGGCTCATGAATACCCATTTCAGCTAACGTCCTTCTGATATCACCATATTCAATGGATGGCTGATGCTTTTTAGATAACCTGAATGTAACGGAGGCAATAATATACTTATCCTTCAGGGTGGTTTTAAATACACTTTCCCGGTAGCCGAAACGGCATTCCTCTGCCGAAAAACGCACCAGTTCACCACTTAGCCTGTCCACCGCTTTCAAATGATCGAATACCTGCCTTATCTCTGCCCCGTAAGCGCCGATATTCTGCATGGGAGCCGCACCCACTGTCCCGGGAATTAAGGAAAGGTTTTCCACTCCCCCGTATTGATGCTGTACACAATACAAAACAAAATCATCCCAGATCTCTCCTGCCTGAACTTCCAGATAATAAAAATCATGATCCTCTTTCACCAGTTCAATTCCCTTTGAAACAATCCGTATGACCAGCTTATCCTGCGGCCCGGTCAGCAGGATATTACTGCCACCTCCTAATATCAGCAATTGTTTTTGCTGCCATTGAGGATCAAGAATAATCTGCTGTATCTCTTCAGCAGAATTGACTTCTGTCAGAAAACGAGCTTCAGCATCAAAGCCAAATGTATTAAAAGGTGCAAGTGAAACGTTCTCTTTGAGCAGCATATCAAAAAATTCAGATAACTTAATTCCCCTCCTTTGGTGCCGGAATTGACCGTAAAGTTAGATAATAGCATCATTCAATCGCTGATTGAGCAAAATTTATTCGATTTTGGTTAGATTTGTAACATGAATAAGCATATCATCCACAAAGCATTTATACTAAAGCCGCTGGCGTATGTTTGGGGCTCTTTTTTTCTGTTGGTTTTTCTGTCGGGATGTTCCGGTTCAAACATCTTATCCAGAAAATCAGAATACAGGGAAGATCTGTCCCGTGTAAGACCGGACTTTCCTTATCAGGAGCCGGTTTTTGAATTACCGTCGCAGCCTGAAACCACGGCTACTCCTGAAAAAAGTACCGCACCGGCGGTCAGCCAGACGGCCACAGAGCAGCAGTTAACCCGTTTTCTGAACCAGCTTTCAGAAAAGAATAAAGCCATCCGCTATATCAGTGGTTTCCGGATTCAACTGTATGTAGGCAACACCAGAAGTGAAGCAGATGCTGCCAAAGCCTTTATCTATCAGTTTTTTGAAGATATTACCCCCTATATTACCTATACACAACCCACTTACAGGGTTAAAGCCGGCGACTTTATTTATCGCAGTGATGCGGAAAAATACCTTGAACGTATTCGCGACACTTATACATCAGCACACATTCTTCCGGAAAAGATTGAGATAAAACAAGCCATGGAACTGGGAGAATCCAGAGATTACTAGACAACCATATTATAACACTCTAATATATGAAAAAAGCACTTATCACCGGTATTACCGGACAGGATGGAGCTTATCTTGCAGAATTCTTACTTGAAAAAGGTTATGAAGTACACGGTATCAAAAGGCGTAGCTCGCTTTTCAATACCCAGCGCATTGACCATATATACGAAGATCCACACGAAAAAAACGTCCGTTTTCACCTGCATTACGGTGATCTGAGTGATTCTTCCAATATTATCCGGATCATTCAGGAAATACAACCCGACGAGATTTACAATCTTGGCGCCATGTCGCACGTCAGAGTAAGTTTTGAGGAGCCGGAATACACAGCTAATGTAGACGGAATAGGAACTTTACGTATTCTGGAAGCAGTACGCATATTGGGGCTCACTGAAAAAACCAGAATCTATCAGGCTTCCACATCTGAACTTTATGGTTTGGTACAACAGGTTCCTCAATCAGAAACTACGCCATTCTATCCGCGGTCTCCTTATGCAGTAGCTAAACTTTACGGCTACTGGATCACTGTCAATTACCGCGAAGCTTACAAGATGTTTGCGACCAATGGTATTCTTTTCAATCACGAATCACCTCTTCGTGGAGAAACGTTCGTAACACGCAAAATCACCCGTGCCGTAGCCAGAATCGCACTGGGTCTGCAGGAAAAGGTGTTTTTAGGCAATATGGATGCAAAGCGCGACTGGGGCCATGCCAAAGACTACGTAGAAGCCATGTGGCTGATTTTACAACAGGAAGAGCCGGAAGACTATGTGATTGCGACCGGCGTTACTACTTCTATCAGGGATTTCGTCAGAATGGCCTTTGCTGAAATCGGTATTGAGCTTGATTTTAAAGGTGAAGGTGTTAACGAAAAAGGATATATAGCCCGATGCAATAACCCTGCGTATCAGCTACCTGCCGGAAAAGAAGTAGTCGCTATCGATGAAAGGTACTTCCGTCCGACTGAAGTAGAATTGCTGATCGGAGATCCTACCAAATCCAAAACCAAACTGGGTTGGGTACCTAAATACGATCTGCCTGCGCTGGTGAAAGATATGGTAAACGCTGATATTAACCTTTTCAAGAAAGATCAGATTCTCGAAAAGAGCGGTCATCAGGTACCTAATTATTACGAATAAAAAATCATTGCGATGAATCAGCTGTTTCCTGTTTTCCTGAAACTGAACAATACGAACCTGCATACGCTGGTAGTAGGTGGCGGAAATGTGGGACTGGAGAAGCTGACCGCATTACTTAATAATTCACCCGGAGCTACCATTACCCTGGTAGCTCCTGATATATTAGAAGAAATAGAGGAAATTTCCCTGGTAAAACCTAATCTGAAGCTGATCTTCCGCCCCTTTTCTGAAAACGATCTGGAAGGCAAAGATATCGTTATAGTAGCGACAGACGATAAAGCTGAAAACGAACGGATTTATCACCTCGCGCGGGAAAGACATCTGCTGGTCAACGTAGCCGACACTCCGGACCTTTGCGATTTTTACCTTTCTTCCATTGTTCAGAAAGGCAATCTGAAACTGGCTATCTCTACCAACGGCCTTTCCCCGACCATGGCCAAACGGCTGAAAGAAGTGCTGAACGAAGCCATTCCTGATGATCTGGAAACGGCATTGCACCAGCTGAATCAGGTACGGGAAACGTTGAAAGGGGATTTTGCATTCAAAGTGAAAGAGCTTAACCGGCTTACCAAAAGCCTGATTCCCGATAAACCGGAAAATCAGCCGTAAGTTAGGGCAACAGGTTGTTTACCGTATAACAAATCAGATTATTAGCCAGTGGTGTACCATCTGCACTGATGACATCATTCAGTTTTAATTCATACACATAACCGGCCTTCAGCTCTGAAAGCTGCAGGGTTACCCTTTTCCGGTCTCCTGAAATCTTAATATTCCTGATTTTCACCTCCTGAATATCGCTCTGGTTGGATTTATCAATATGCTCCGTAGCAGGTTTTTTCTGGTATTTATAAAAATAATGCCGCAGGGCATACGCCGATTTTTCTCTTATACTTCTGACATCAACCGGCTTGGTAAAAACAAGTTCAAAACCATCTTTTTTAAGTTTCATCTGCTCTATATCCATCGGAACCGTCCCTGTATATACAATGCGCTGCAAACCTTTGGATCCCAGCCATCCGTGTGTAATCTGCCCAATGTATAAACTACCATCAGGAGCAAAAGCCAGGCGGTTATTCCCGAAATGAATACCTTTTTTGTCATAAAACGGGACACAGGCTCCCTGAAACTCTCCTTTCACTTTTTCAAGCATTACCCTTACAATCCGCTCATGGTTCATCTCTCCCACCAGAAACTGGCCGGTAAAAGGGCCAAAATTGTTTTTTGTGAGATACAACGGCTGTGCCGGGGAGTTGGCCATAATTCCATGCGGGAAATACACGGCAGGCTTGGTTCTCATGCTGTCCAGCTTTTCTACCGGTATCTGAAACGGGTTCACTCCCTTCAGGTTTTCATCCCAGACCAGACTTGCCGGATGCCCGTAGAACTGCCCTTGCCTCACATGAGAAAAAGTACTGGTTTCAACCCAGTCACTTTGATTATCGGTCACAAACAGGTTTTCCTGATCGTCGAAGCCAATACCATTGGGCGATCTGAAACCTGAAGCAAACGGAATCGTTTTTCCTTCCGGTGTGATTTTCAGTACCCATCCTCTGTAAGGAACCACGGCATACATTTGTTTTTTCCCGGTCGTACTGTCACGCCCCATCAGATTCAGTTCCCCTCTTGGATTAGGCCGGAAACCACCACCGGATGAGGCGGTATTCAGGGCAATGTAATAATTCCCGTTTCTGTCTTTAACAGGCCCGTAATTAAATTCATGGTAATTCCCGGAGATCCCGAATGCGTCCGAAATTTTATCATAGGTATCGGCTACGCCGTCATGATCAGTGTCACGGATGCGGGTCAGTTCGGGCCGCTGAATAACGATAATTTCCGAATTGTTTTCCACCAGCAGCCCCAAGGGCTCATGTAATCCTTCAGCAAACAATTTCCATTCTTTTGTTTCGGGAGAATACGTCATTACTTCGCCTCTGGTGAAGCAGGCCACCAGCCTGCCATCCGGAAAAAACGCTATACCTCCCGTCTCCGCATCAAGGCCTTCAGGCATCTGTATATCCTCAATCAGATATGATTCCGGAGTTTTTTGCTGAGCTGTTCCGGTAAATTGTACCAGAAAGCAACCCAAGAGAAAGAAAACAATATGTTTCATATAATCAATAGGTCATAATGATGGTAAAGAAACGGGCTTCTCCGGGCGTATAGACGATCTGATTATTCCCCTGGATTTTGCCGGTTCCTGTCTCATAACGAATCCCGTCGCTTCCTGAAAAGACAAACCATACCGGTTCAATGGCTGCCGGAATACGAAATTCACGGATTAATCCCGATCCATCGGTTTTTTCTCTGATCAGCTCTGTTACTTCATAGCCATTCACCACATAGCGAAACTCAGGATAGCGGTTCACGATTCTGTAACCTTTGTATTCCACTGAGGGAATGGCATCCTTGTTTCCGATACGAAGCGGGTAAAGGGTCTGATCACGGTAGAAAATATCTCCCAGCACCTTTGCATAAGCATTTTTATGACCATGCCAGAAATCAGTATTATCCAGGAATTCACCTGACCAGGCAAACTGCAGCTTGCAGGCCGTAGCATCCCAGCAAAAAGCCAGCTTTTCAGGTAAACGTACAGCAATACCCGCCAATCCGGAACCTTCCAGAAATGCCCTGTACAGATAAGGAGGCTGTAGTTCATAAGGATGTAACCGGAGCTCTTCTGAATGCTGATGATTTGCTGTCGCAGGCTTTTCTGCGTTTTTATCCGGCAATCTTCTGCTTTCCGGAATATTAAGGTCATTTTCCGGCGCAGGCATTTTCACATCATTCCCTACATACAAAACTCCGTACATAAAAAAACCATGACCGGGATAGGTACAGACAAACGGATAGGCTCCGGGTGTTTCGGGTGTGGTAAAATCAAACGATGCCGAGTCGCCCGGATAAACCACCGGTAAACTTCCCAGTACATCCTTCGAAGGGGGAATAAAATTAAGTTCGGGTCCTTTTTCTTCCAATGCCAATGCCGCATCTACTACTTCCTGTCTTTTTCCGGGCGTTGTAATGAGCAGGTTATGTCCCATTTCATCCTGATTAAGCAGAATAACCCGGAGGTTTTCTCCCGGCAAAGCAGTCAGCTGAACCTTATCAAACTGCATACCCGTAACGGCATTAAGGCGCACCACCCTCTGCGGCGCCCCGGAGACCCCCTGAGCCTGTACAGTTGTTCTGCTATTCAACAGTAACACTATACAGCAGATCAGGAGACGATAATACCTGTACGAACCGGTCCGTTTCATTTTTGTTTATCCTTCATGACTGACTACTCACACTTTCAATGTCAATCCTTTCTTTCCGAAAATACCCTTACATAACTTTCTGTAATTCTCACCGAATATTTTCATCCGGTCTTTTTCCGAAATATCAGCATCCAGAACTTTGGACAATTCCGTTGAATAGGAACGGGAAGGGCCATGCCCGCCCCATACAATACGGTCGGCCCCCAGCTCTTTTACAGCCAGGTCAACAGATCCGGAATGCGGGTCGGCACCGCTGAATTCAAACATAATATTTTCATGAGGCCTGATGACCCGCGCTGCCAGCTCCCAGTCACCACCTGCATGTCCGCATATCATTTTGACATCCGGAAAACGCTTTGCCAGGGTAACGACATCCATAGGTGTCGATTCTCCTTTCAGGTTGGCGCCGAAAGGGACGGCCGGCATCCCCCCAACCTTCATCCAGGTATGAATATAGATGACCGCTTTCAGGTCAACCGCATATTGAATAATTTCATCATTCTCAGGCGCATCACACGTTATTCCCCGTTTATTCCCTCCCACATACTTAATACCGATACAAGGGCCTTCAGCAATCCATTTTTTCATTTTTTCACGACTCTCTGCCGGGAATCCGGGATCAATCGGCACTATGCCCGAAATAAACCGCTGGTCTTTTTTAAGGATTTCCCATTGTTCCTTATCGTGCGGTTTCGGATCCAGAGGGTCCGCCAGCGTACCCCCTATATCTACAGAAATAACCCGCTCGATTCCCATACGTTCGATGTAGGGAATCATATCAAGATGTTGCTGAATATCCTTTCCCGAAGTCATAAAGCCGTGATAATGGCTATCCCAGATCCGATAGTCCACCAGCCGGGCCCGATCGGGCAGTCCGTAATACGCAGGATCCAATGCAAAGGAGTGATTACTCATTGTTTTTTGCTTTTCTGTTTTCAGACCAATTTCCATCATATTTTCTCAGCCAACCAGCCATTTTCCGGCATTCCCTTCCATAATCAGTTTCATCTGTTCAAGTGTCAGCGTCGATTCAAATAGCTTCAGCAAGCTGGATTCAACCGGAAAGTAAGGCGCGTGCGATCCGAATACAATCCGCTCCGCAGGGACGGGGAAGGCTTTGTTCCCTAATGGATTACCGTTGATCATCCTTTCCACACCACCGTTGGTTTCAATCCGGGCCGTATCAAAAAGCACATTCGTTTCTTTCACGAGGCTTTCCTGCAGCTTAGCACTCACTTTGTGATTCCAGTAGAGTAACTGCACCTTAGCTGCCTTATCATTCTTCAGAAGATCCGCCAGCGGATTCATATTCACATTCCTCACATCAATAATCGGATGGTGATTCCGTGCGTCGTCCATATCCCCTACGATCTGCAATATCATTCCGCGTTTTGCCGTTTCCGCCAATAATAACGGAAATGCTTCGTCTGTCAGGTCAAAGGTCTGATAGGCAGGATAAATCCGGACACCTTTCATCTTATATACTTCATGACAGCGCCGGAGGTCTTCCTGCCAGTCGGGCCAGGCCAGATTAACCGTTCCGAAAGGCAGAAAAAAACCATTCTTCTCCTTTTTACAATCCTCTGTCAACCGTGCATTTACTGAATCAATATTCTTATGAAACAGGGCATCAAAACTCCCCGCCCAGGCCTGTTTTATCCGGTGTTTCTTCAATTTTGCAGCCAGTGATTCCGGTTCCGCATATTTCAGGTGACGGAACGGCCACGTTCCCAGATTGACGTTCGTATCAATAATCTGCGGATTCGCCGCCTGCTGATCCACAGAAGTGGCCCCGAGTGAAACTCCCGGTAATGCAGCTACCGCAGCAGCTGATAAGAAGGTGGTGCCGCAGAATTGCCGGCGGTTTATTTTCTTTAACATCTTTCTATCTGCAATTGCAGGGTTTTATTTTAGTGACAGGAGCTTATCCCTGTTTTCATAAACTTTCACAAAAGCATTGACAATCTGATCCATTTCCTCTCTGGTACCCAGTAAAGTACCGCTACCCCAGAAAGAAACCAGCGTTTCGTTGCATATTTTATCACAATTCGGCAGATGCATTGACGCTTTATATTCCTTCAGTCTTGCCGCAGAATACATGGTTTTATATTCGCGCAGCCCAAGAATATGATCAACCCAGGGTTCACTGTGAAGACCGTTTTTAATGTATGATCCTACAGGAATGCCTTCTGCTGCCATTGCTTTGAGGAACAGGGCCCTGTCTGCATTATTAAATTGCGTTTTGTCATAAGAAACCGCATAATGATAATACGATCCGCTTTCTGTCCCTTCATAGTGTTTCTGCGGCTTAATCCCCGGGATTTCCTTTAGCCGGGACGTCAGGTAAACGGCATTCTTATTCCTTATTTCAAAACGTTCCTTTGCCCCGGGCAGCTGTCCGATCAGTACCGCTCCTTCAAATTCATTCATCCGGTACTTGGGGCCGATCGTCTCATTTTTTCCGGAACGGGATGCTCCCCGGTTTTGTACTGTAAAGCATTGCTCCATCAATGCCTGGTCATTACCAACTACTGCGCCGCCTTCACCACAGGCAATGGCTTTACTCGCCTGAAAGCTGAAACAACCCAGATCACCGATCGTACCAATGGCTTTACCCTGATAACGGGAAAAAGGAGCCTGACAGGAGTCTTCAATTACTTTCAGATTATGTTTTCCGGCAATGGCCATGATTCGTTCCATATGTGCCGGAACACCCATAATATGGACAGGCATAATGGCTTTTGTATTTTTATTTACTGCCTTCTCTACCAGATCGGGATCCAGCTGATAGGAATCGGGATCCAGATCTACCAGTACGGGTAGAGCACGGCTGGTCAGGATAGCTGATATGGTACCCATATCGGTATATGGTGAGGTAATGACTTCATCACCGGGACCTATGCCCAGCGCTTCCACACAGGTACTGAGCGCCTGTGTTCCTGAACCGGTTCCGACGGCATAATTTGCTCCTATCTGACTGGCAAACTCTTTCTCAAAGGTTGAAACCGTCCCATTGGCCGATTGAATCCTGCTCCAGATGCCGCTTTTTGTGGTTTTCATAACCGATTCAATCACCTTGTCATCAATATAGGGCCACGACGGGCCGATACGGCCTGGCTTGAGAACGGGAGCTCCACCCAATGCGGCCAGTTGCCGGGTATTGTTATAAGAAATTCCGCCCGTTGCCGAAGTAACGGATATGGATGAGACAGCCACTGCCAGTGTACCGCCGGAAATATTTCTCAGAAATTCACGTCTGTTTTGTTCGTTTTTCATGAGTTATGAATCAGGTTTGGAATTCGGAATCTTTATTTTTCCGGGAGAGTATATTTCCCGGATATGTCATTTATAAGGATAAAAAGCGCTGTGCGTTCTGAAAACGCAGTTTATTTTTCACCTCTTCATCTGCTTCTTTTTCAGTAAGGGATTCAATCCTTAACATACCGGTCAGGTAATCCAGAACAGGTGAATGAGTACCAAAAGCAAATTTTTCAGGCCCGAACTGCTTCAGCAGCGCCGGCATATGGTGAATGGAGCGGCCTGAAGTATCAAAAAGCACATTTTCCTTTCCGAGTAACGGCAGGTCGGCTATATCTACACCAAACCCATTGGCTACATTTAAAATCAGGAAACGGGTCTTATCTACCGCTCTCAGTAAGGGCATAAAATGCTTCAGCGACCATTCCCCGGTAGCCGTTCCGGCCACATGGTCAATATCAAGCCACGACCGCTGACGGCTGTCAACCATTCTGACGGTTAACCCTACCGGCAACCCAGCCTCCCCTGCCATTTTTACCAGCTCAATACAAGGTTCGTCTCCGGGCATATAATCATGGTATTGCGGGTAAATCCGGATGCCTTTTGCCCCCATGGCAATACATTTTTCAAGATCCCGCTTCCAGCCCGGATAAACAGGATTTATGACCGCGAAAGGAATCATCCGGTCTTTATATTTTCGGTGAGACTGCAGCTCTTCAAACAATTCTGCATTCCCTGATTGTGTGTTTTTATAAAACAGGCAGTTCAGGTTAGCCACTACAGCCTGCCGGACGTTAAACCTGTCCATTCTGTTCAGCAATCCTTCCGGAGTGCTGTCTTTTAATTTCTTAAAAGGCCAGTTTCCTGTATAGGCATTGATATCAATCCACACGAAAACCTCCTTTCTTTAAAATACGCTGATAATTCTCAAAGAAGAGTTTTCTCTTCTGCGTTTCGGTCAGTCCGGAAGCCAGGATTTTACCGACGCTCTGATAAAAGCTGTTATCCGTACCAAACAACAGGCGGTCTTCACCCAGGTGCTGCAATGCAAAATCAATCATATTTTCTTCATTATTGCTGCCACCGGTGTCAACGTAAATGTTCGGAATACCGGCAAAGGTTTTACACATGCACTCCCAGTCACTGCCACCGCCCAGATGGGCAAACTGAAACACCGCTTCAGGATACCTGAGGGCTGCTTCCGCGAAATCGTCAGGTGTAGAAATTGCCGGCCTTTTCTTTACATCATATTTCATTCTGTACCCGCCAACCCCCATCTGGCATTCCCCGTGCATAAAGATGATAAGATGATGAGCAGTCAGTTTTTCAATTACCGGTGCATAAACGGGATCATTGATTTTTACCTGATGATAAAGGCGGGTGCCGGTCATACCCATATCAAGACAACGGCTAATCTCATCAAGAGACTCCTGCCTGAACAAAGGGTTCACCGTAAACTGTCCGGTCAGCCGATCAGGAAACTGTTTAACCGCTTTAGCTACTTTGTCGTTCAAAGCCCTGAATTCATCGGGAGTTGCCTCCATTTCCGTCATAGGATTAGCGATGAACATTTTCTCAATGCCCAGACGATCGGCAAATTCTATATGATAATCCAGGTTTTCAGCAGTGAAGGAAGAAGTCGCATACGCATCAAGTTTTCGGTATTTCCTGACCTCCTTCATCAGGTCAAAATCAGAAAGCGGGGAGTTCCGCGCAGACACACCGGAACTCCCCGCCAGCATTACTGCAGCAGATGATAACATTACATTTTTTGCAAAATCGCGTCTTGTTATTTGCTCTGTTGGTTTCATGCCTTGTTTCTTCTGAAATTAATATCCTTCGTTCTGAACCAGTACATCTTTTCCAGACAGCTGAATCTGCTCCCACGGAATGGGAAAATACTTCATGAAAGGTTTAGCCTGACGAACGACAGGCACCGCCTGACCCGTAGAAGGATTATATTCTCCCTGCACGGTTTGCAGCTTTTCCACAAATTTACCCGTACGCACCAGATCAAACCACCGGTTGTTTTCCACAGCAAGTTCAAGACGTCTTTCATTCAGCAATACATCCATAAACGCATCAGCTGTAGGCACATCACTCATGGTATAATTATGAGCTGCTGATTTAAATGCCCTTGCTCTGACTTTGTTCAGCTCAGTCAGTGCTTTCTCGGTATCTCCGGATTTATGCAATACCTCAGCATAAAGCAAAACCATGTCAGCATAACGCAGCAACGGAATATCCAGACCAGAGCTCGCTGCGATTTCGGCAGGGATCATCCACTTGCTGAAGTAGGGCCACCAGAAGGCATCATTTTCTGACTGTGCGTTCCAGGGCAGATGGTTTTCGGTAATCGTCTGACCAAAACGGGTATCTCCTTCTTCAAAAGCTTTGTGCAAATCCCAGGTGGGACGGCCTACGCGGCTTCCGGTATTGGAATATCCTTTTACGCCTCCGTTTGGCAATAAGATATAACTAAGCGTATGCCCGTTGGTTCCGCCCACATAAGCTACTGAAAAAATAGCTTCCTTATTTACCTCTGTGGCTATCTCAAACAAATCTCCGTAATTGGCCAGAAGCTGATAATCAAATTCACTGTTGAGCTTTTCCAGCAAGGTTTTTGCCGCGGCCCAGTTCTCACGATAAACCTGCACTTTGGCCAGCAATGCGGTAGCTGCACCCTGTGATGCCCTGCCCTGCTCCACCGTTTTCGGCAATTTACTCATAGCATCCGTCAGATCTTCCACAATCAGATCATAGATTTCCTGCTCTGTTGCTCTTCCGATCTGCGTAGCATCTGTAATACCTATAATTTCAGTTACCTTAGGTACTCCGCCAAAAAGTCTCACCAGATCAAAATAGAAATAGGCACGGAGAAATTTAGATTCCCCGATCAGCTGCTCTTTTTTCCCCGCTATATAATCATCCGGTACTTCGATATTGGCCAGTACCAGGTTTGCCCTGAAAATTCCGTTATAAGTTTCCTGCCAGAAACTGTTGACTTTCGCATTGGTAGAAGTAACATCCAGCGTATTGATCGCATCCATACCCGGAGCCGTTGCGAAGTACTCTCCGTACATGTTATCTGACGGTACCTCCATCAGTACAAAGTCATTCGGTACCCTCGCCTGCAAACGGTTATAAACCCCAAACACGCCCAGTTCAAGATCACGGGCATTGGAAAAGGCATTTGTGGTGGTAAGTACCGATTCGGGAACCGGATTCAACAGCAAATTCTCACAGGACGTCAAGGTTAATCCTGCTGCCAGCAAACCGGCTATATATGTTTTACGTATTATATTCATTTTGTTTGTCTTTAAAGCTGATTAATCAAAAACCAAAGTTTACACCAAATACAAACGTACGGTTCAGAGGCTCAGAGCCCAGGTTGACGCCAGGCGTACTGTTAATACCGCTTACTTCACCCTGGGTAGTCCCTTCAGGATTATAGGCAGCATTGTATTTTGATTTAATGACCAGTACGTTGTTAACAGAGCCATACAGTCGCAGGTTGCTCATTTTTAACTTTTCAGCTACTTTCGGAAGATTATATCCTATATTGATACTTCTCAGGTTCATGTAAGAAGCATTTTCAAGATAATAATCTGTATTGGTGTTGAACTGGAAAAGCTGATTCAGCGAAAGCGCAGGAGTCATTCCGTCACCTGGCTCACTTTCAGACCACCACTGATTCTCAACACGGGATCTTCTCATGGCCCCCAGCGTGTTTCCTTCGTAATACTGGCTTTCAGCATTGAACATTTTCGCACCTAAAGACGCCTGAACAAATATGCTCACATCCAGATTCTTGTATGAAAATTCGTTGGTAAAACCCAGTAATGATTTAGGCATAAAGCTCCCCAGTACCACACGGTCATTCGGATCAATTTTTCCGTCACCGTTGGTATCCTGAACAATTGGGTTACCCGGTTTTGAACCCGCCAGATGCGGTGTATTCTCAATCTGGGTTTCATTCTGGAATACGCCGATCATTTTGTATCCGTAATACGAGAACATCGGGACACCTTTACGCAACAGGAAACCCATTGACCAATAATCATTTACCCTTTCGTCTACACCTCCCAGGTCGATAACTTCGTTTGTATTATGGGAAAAATTAAAGGAAGAATTCCATCTGAAGTTGCCGCTTACGATGTTTTTGGTATTGAGCTCTATGTCAATCCCTCTGTTTTCAACCGCTCCTGTATTGCTGATGGTACTTGTAAAACCAGTAATCGCCGGAATATTTACGTTATACAGCATATCCGTAGTACGGTTTCTGTAATAATCAAAAGATAATCCAAAACGGTTCTGAATTACGCTCAGCTCAAAACCAAGATTATACCCTTTCGTTTTTTCCCAGGAAAGCTCATTGTTCCCCATGCTCGTTTGGGTAATGCCGTTGACAGTAACATTTCCGGGAGAATAAACCGCATTACTTACTGTTCCCAGATACTGGAAGTTTCCGATATTAAAGTTACCGGTTACTCCGTAACTGGCTTTCAGTTTCAGTTCGCTGATGGCAGGAACAGATTTCAGGAAGTTTTCTTCCGAAACACGCCAGGCACCGGACACCGACGGGAAATTACCCCATTTGTTGTCGGGACCGAACCTCGAGCTACCATCCCGACGGAAAGAAGCTTCCAGCAGGTATTTACCTTTATAATCATAATTGGCACGGGCAAAATAAGAGATAAGTCCCCATTCGCTGTTGGATGATGTGGTGGCCGACGGGTTAATAATCGCATTGTTCAGCGTTTTCACCTTGTCATTATTGAAAGAGTTAGCCACAGCAGCCATAGAAACCGAGCGTGAAATCGAGCGCTGATAAGACGCACCGACCATTGCACCAAATGAATGAACCTCATTGAAGGTTTTCATATAGTTCAGAATGTTTTCATTGACGGTGTTAATACTTCTCGAATCGGATAAGCTACCCGTAGTATTAACTCCCTTATCACCAATACCGCCGCTCCAGTTATTGCCTTCACTGAATCCAATTGTTGAACCCAGCGAAGTTTTGAAGGTCAGATCGTTGGACAGTTTTATATCCAGGAATGCACGTCCGATGTTAGAGAAATAATTAACGAAGTTTTCAGTTCCGTATAAGAATACGTACGGACTGGCCTGACCGGAGTGCCCTGAAGGAATATAATAGGCTGTTCTGGGATAAGCACCGTCGATCCTGTCTTTTCCGACAAACGGAGGATATTTCACCAGGTTCACCATATTCGAACCGGCTAACCTTCTTTTAGAATAAGACGGGCTCAGTTCGATTCCCAGATTCATAAACTTATTGATCTTCATGTCTACATTGGCACGCACACCCAGCTTTTTATAATATGCCGTTTTCATCGTTCCTTCCTCATCCAGATATACTCCTGAGACATAATACTTCGCTTTGTCATTTCCGCCTGAAGCCGATACATTATAGCTTTGGGTTGTGGCAGTCTGCATTACTTCGTCCTGCCAGATCGTTTGGGGTAATTCATAAGTAAGCGGGTTTACCTGGTAAGATTGCGGGCGTTTTGCATCTCCAAACATAGGAAGGGAAGGATCACCGCCAGCCCATACAAACTCACGGTTCTGGTACCTGGCCAGATAATCGTACCACTCTCTGCCTGTCAGCCAGTCGTTAAACAGCATAGCTTTGGATACTCCGAAATAAGCATTTACATCCAGTGAAGTCTTACCTTCTTTTCCCCTTTTGGTGGTGACAAGAATAACGCCACTCGCCCCTCTGGAACCATAAATAGCAGTAGAAGATGCATCTTTCAGCACTTCGATGGATTCAACATCATTCATATTGAGTGTACCCAGATCACCGCCCGGGAAACCATCCACTACAATCAGCGGGTTATTTCCGGCACTGATAGAACCTAATCCACGGACACGGATAGAAGGTGCTTCTCCGGGACGGTTACGACCATTGGAGATATTCACACCAGCCAGACGTCCCGCCAGTACGTTTTCAATACGGCTGTCAGGGATTTGCTCAAGATTTTTATTTTCAAGTTTGGTAATGGAAGAAGTAACGGATGTTTTCTTACGGGTACCGTATCCGATTACCACGATCTCATCAAGTCCTGCCTGTGATACCGGTAATTCAACATTGATTACTCCCTGATTACCAACCGCAACTTCCTGAGTCAGATAACCCACAAAAGAATAAACCAATACATCATTTGCTGAATTAACTTCGATACTGTATTTTCCGCTTACATCGGAAACCGTTCCGGTTGTTGTTCCTTTCACAACAATGTTCACGCCGGGTAAGCCGTCACCATTGGCCTCAGTAACAGTTCCACGTACTGTTCTACCCTGTGCAAATACCGAAACTACGGATACAAACATTGACATCAGAAGCAGACAAACAGTGGGCACAAGCCTCCTGCTCCTGATATTCGGGCCTGGAAGTGAAGAACACACACAGGCGCTTTCGGGGGTAATTTTTTTCTTCATAAATAAAGAATTGGGTTGGTTAATTAATTGCAGTTTTTTTCATACACGGCCGGATATAACAGTTCATACATCCTGAAACTGTTTCCGTTTTTTGAAAATTGGTTCTACTTCATCTGAGCATCCTGATCATTTTATTTAATAGTGAAATGACTTTGTCCGAAAATTACAGATCCCGTTTTAACAGTATTCCTCTGAAACAGGCTTCCCCGGAAATTCCGTTCAGGAGAGCAGATCAGCTTTACTCCATCACCTGTTAAATAGTAATAATCTAATTTTACGGGTACGTACAAAATGCGAGCGTGTACGTACATCATCATAAAATTAAAAAATAAACTCAATAACCTTACAGAAGAATAAAAAAAACCTAAAATTTAATTAACACCAAATAATTAATTGTCAACACAACCATACACAAAACATTACTTCAGGCAGGTTTTTTGAATTAAAACAGGGGTTCGAAAGGTGGTTTAACCGAAATGGATGCCGTTTATGCGGAGGTTGACAGGAAGATCATTCTAAATTATTTCCGCACTGTAAACAGGCAAAATCCAGGCCAAAACGATGATTCAGGCCACAGACCGTTATTTTTGTAATTTTACAAGATTAAATTAACATTCGCTTAACAAAGGGTGAGCTGACCGGATCAAATAATCCTGCGAATATTTTTAAACGTTAATACGGTAGTTATAGAAATCTGTTTCAGGTTCGGATCTGAGAAATCCGATCTGCTCGTAGAGTCGTTGTGCAGTAAAATTATCCACTTCCGTTGAAATCGTGACAAAATCAGCACCGTGGTCTTCGGCAAAAGATAAGGCCGTCTGTATCAGCTGCCGGCCTATACCTGTTCTGCGGTACTCTTCTTCTACATACAGATCATTCAGAATCCAGTTTCTGGTGGCACTCGCCGAGGAGTATTTCGGATACAGCTGGGTAAACCCTACCGGAATCGCAGGACTTCCGGCAAGAGCAGCAAAAATAACGGATTCACGATGATCCAGCCGCTCCTGAATAAACCGCCGCGCCAGTTCCGGATCGGAATTCCGGCGATAAAAAACACGGTATTTATCAAACAGCTCAAAAACCAGATGACCCTGTGTCTTGTCTATACGGATGATTTCTAATGGCGCCATTGTACTAAAATCAAGTAACAGAAAGATGAAACTATTCCTATTACGGCTGTTCTGCAATGGGCTTCGTTCAAATCACGCGGCCCCCTGATCACATCAAAGAAACTCCCAACTGATCCAGATTCTGGAATCTTCTGCACTGACCATATCAAATGTGTTGGCTGAAGTACGGATAAAATAAAACCCGCGGGAGTTATAAAGAATTTTTGAAGATTCGAAAACCGGTCCTGAAGACGGGAAGTCCTCTGTTCCGATAGTTCCCAAAGCGGAAAACACCACCCGTCCGTCAGTAGTGTAAGCAGGTCTGCCGACAGCGTTCCCGTACAGAATATCTACTGATCCCTCTTCCCGGTTAAAGAATACAGGCGCAAACGCATCGTAATTGGATCCTATCGCGGGCCAGTACAGAAAATAGGCGAAAACGGCTCCCGGTGCGGTAACTTCGGTAACTTTTAAGGCATCATCCACACCATTGATATGAAAACCGCTCCATGAAACCCAATAGGTTTCATCATTATCAACTGCCATCTGCCACCAGGTCCGGCCTGCTGTATTGTCTGGCTTGAGGGGTGCCGAAGCCTCCACAATCGTCGATTTGGCACTGTTGGCTGTAAAGCCAATCGTTTTGGTACTTTCTGTCCAGGTGATTTCAGACAAGCTGCTGATGGTCTGACTTCCGTTAGCCAGCGGACTTACCAGCTGCAATCCATCTGCTGTATAATAGTATAAAGAAGTAAAGGAAACCAGATTACCACTGCCGTTTACCCAGGAAAAGGTAATGGTCCTCTGAAGAGGGTTATATACAATTTCATACTGGGTACCGTTAATTGAAGCGCGTTTAAAATAGCTGTGCAGGCCTGTAATTTTATGAAAATTAAGATTTTTAGCCAGAGCCCCTGATTCATAGGCTGTTTTTTGCGCAGCGGTAGCCCTGGTCAGCACCATCCTGCTGTTATAACGTCGTCCCACCAGCGCAATACGGTCAGTGGTAACGGAATCACTATAAATGCTGAATTCAAAATCCGAGCGCAAGCCTTCTCCGGTAATCCCGTCATTGACAGACGGATCCGGGTCTGAGAGTATATGCAGATAGGAATAAGTATCGAAAATCAGTGCCGGGGTCTGCATCGCTTTCAGACGATAGCTGCTTTCCTTTGCTGCAGATGCTATCTTATCATTAAAGTCAGAATACATCACTACCCGGTTGGCATTGTCAAACCGGATAAAAAAACTGTAAACACCACCTGTTTCAGGATAAACCAGCGCATTCCAGCCGTCAGGAGCACCTTCAAGCACAGACTGGTACGTAGCCATTGCTTTATTAATCCGCTCGTCAGCAGTTTCTTCAAATACGGATTCTTCGCTGTTATCACACCCGTAAAGCAAGCCGGTTAAAGCCATCCAGAAATATATATATTTTTTCACCATTCTGATTGGTTAATTCTTTTGTCTTAAGTTTTAAAGCACCCCGTTTAAAGCAGCCCTGGTTTTAGCCTGCAGGCTGTAAAAATCCACATTCCAGGCCGATTTATAATAAGCCACAATCATTTCTTCCTTGGTTCTCAGGGCAGCCTGCGCCTTGGCTTTTGTAGTACCGTTAATGCTCGTCCCTTCGGGAATTGCATTGACGATACGATCAAACCCTCCTTTACCTTCCAGTAACATGATGGCAATCATTTCCACAAAATCCTCACTGAAAGACGACGTACTGTAAGCTGTTATAAACCCGTCTTTCCGGGCATCGTTATCCGACAGATTAATCCAGTTTCCTCCCTGATAAAGTCCCGAACTTATTGCTTTATATTCGGCCGGATACAGTTTATTCTGATGCAGGATGTGCGCAAATTCATGATGAATCGTCTGAAAAAACCATTGCTTCACAAAAGAAGAATCTGAAGACTGATATTCAGGCATTCCTTTCACCTTAAAATCATTTACAGCAAACAGGATCACCTTCCGGCCCCCCTCGGCCGTTCCCAGCGTTACAGAACCATCCGTATTGTATTCGTTGCTTCCCGAGAGAATAAAGGTTTTGGGCGAATATTTATTAAAGAAAGTCAGTCCGGCATCATCTACATACGGAGCAATCCAGATGTTACGGATCGTTCTTAACAAAGGAATCACCTGGCTCTCATCAGCAGGCACTAATGTACGCGTCAGATTATTGAATTCAAACTGATCCCATTTATACTTGACAGCGATGTTGTATGGTACGGTAAGGCTGTCATAAATCCATTGATCAATGGGCCCCTTAACCCAGGTATCACCTCCCAGTCCGGCAATCTCCTCCACATTCCCCAGGTCTTCCTCTTTACAGGAGCTGACAGTTAGGGCCAGTACTGAAAGCAGCAATAAGAATGTACATTTAGTGATCTTCATGTTATTCCGTATTTTCATTGATTTTGTCATCATCTCGGATTTTGTACTAAGCCTGAAAGTGCTGTGGATTGTGGCAGTTGCAATACCCGTTTCGGGTCATCAGCACCAATGGTAATGGTCGATCCTCCTGTCTGGTGAACCACCTCAATGCCGTATCGCTGCATATCAAACCAGCGCATTCCCTCCTGCACAAACTCCACCCTTTTGAAATCAAGAACAGCATTTATTAAACCAGTGGTATTATTGCTGGTTCCGTAGAAAGAGCGGGCCTTAGCAAGCGTCAGCTGATGAGTTGATGTATTATAGTTCGCAATCCTCTTGCTGAGATAGAGGTTAAGGTCTGATAATGCTTCACTGGATCTGCCCAGCAGCGTCAGGGCTTCTGCCCGGTTAAAGAGTACTTCCTCCGCCGTAAAGACAGGTAGCATCACATACGGCATCCCTATTTCGGCATTTACCGATTCTCTCACAAAATATTCTGTCAGCTTCGGAATAAAGTAATTGCCATCACCCCGATAGTAAAGTGGCTGCACCCAGCGGGCACTGCTGTTTACAATCCGGCTGGAATAGAATATTTCTGAATATTTGGCATACGTAAGTCCGTAACGGTAGTTTGCCACATACCTGCCAACGAGCGATGACGTTTCTACCAGCAGCAGATTCGCTCTTTCAGTTGATCGTGAATAGGTATTAAACAGCGCTTCGGGCGACATAGAAGCATACGTCGTATTCCAGTTCCTCAAAAATGACCCTGCCACACTTCCTCCGAATACCTCATTGGCATGAGTGACCACCTTTTCATATTCCTGCTTTACGAGATAATAACGGGTGGCAAAAGCATGAGCGGCCGCTTTATTGAAATGATAGGATGGTACGGTATACGATGCATCATCAATCAAGGGCAACCCTTCTTCAAGATCTTTCCCGATCATCTCATAAACATAAGCTACTGTTTTCCGCTCGTATTGTTTAATGACCACTTTTTCGGGTTCTGTTACATAAGGGATTCCCGGGTCATCATTAGCCGCACCCGGCTGATAAAATTTACTGAAAAAATTCACCAGCATAAAATGTCCGTAAGCCCTGGCGAGCAGCGCCTCCCCTTTCTGCGCTGCGAATTCAGACGGGTTTGCCGCATGCTGAATGATCTCAAGAGCCTGGTTGGCTACGGAAATGGCCCGGTAACATTCCGCCCAGTACATATCGGGAGAATCCTGCTCATCTACCGGCGCGGTGATCACATCAAAACGGTAGGCATCGCGATTGGTGCGATCCTCTTCTCCTACTCCTTTATCACTTACATTATCGCTCATTGATTCGCTGAAAACCACATAGCTTCCCTGCGGATAGGCAGTCGTCAGTAATTGTGATACCTCTTCAGGGCTATTGATCAAAGCTCTGGTACTGTCCGGTTCAACGCCAAGGAAATTTTCACATCCTGACAGCATCACCAGACCTGGAATCAACAGATGTATTAAACGGTATGTTACTATCTTTTTCATCTTCCGGGTTTCGTTTTCAGAGTGTGAGCTTGACGGTTACGGTAAACTGTTTCTGGATGGGCATGGCCACTCCGCCGGTATTAAAGAACTCAGGGTCCTGACCTTTCAGCTTTTTATCGGCATAAATCAGCCAGGGATTGATAGCAGACAATTGCAGACTGGCTGTGGTAAGACCCAGACTTCTTGCCGTTTCCGGCTTCAGCTGATATCCCAGTGAAACAGATTTCAGACGAACAAAATCACCTTTCGCAACCCGCTCGGTAGAATAGTTATAGATGTTGTAAGGATAAGTCCCGGCATTCTGCTGTTCCAGCCAATTGTCGATAATCGCCGGAACCGGTGATATATTTTCGTCGCCACCCATGAGCCAGCGATCATAAAACTCTGTGGGCATGGCCGACATATCGCTGAGTGTTCCCTGGAACATCGGATTCAACCTGATTTTATTCCCTGCCTGTCCCGTCAGGAAAACATTTAAAGTCCAGTTTTTAAACGAGACCGTATTGTTCAAACCACCTGTAAGAGGCGGATCTACAGGCCCTTCATACTGCAGAAACCCCGTTCTTTCATCCTGCAAATAAACATCCGTTGAAACTTCTCCTTCTTCATTTATGTATTGCGGTATCCCCGACTTAGGATCAAGTCCGTGATACCTGATTGAAAACAGGCTTCTGACGGGGCTTCCCTTTACATTAGCTCCTTCTGATCTGACGAGGTCAAAAATATTCGGGATATTGTCTACGTTGGTAATCCTGGTATAGGCATAACCCACTGTAATCCGTGGCCGCCAGCTCCAGTCATTGGTGCGCACAGCAACCCCTTCAATGGAAAAATCCGTTCCCATGGATTCCATATCGGCATAGTTGGCGATTTTATAGGTTTGTCCGCCAATACCGGATGTTTTTATCCTGTCTATCAGATCAAAACTTTGCCGGTAATATCCGTCAACCGACAGATTCAGACGGTTAGAAAACAAGCCCAGGTCCAGGCCTGCGTTTCCGCTGTACAGTTTCTCCCACGTAAGCTCCAGGTTTTCAAGGGAAGCCAGTTCTGTTGCCGACTCTTTTTCATC
>JBEBXQ010000065.1:0-26842 GCA_040391535.1 Telluribacter sp.
CCTTTACCAAATGTTTTTTCACCGATAATCACACCCCGTTTATAATCCTGAATGGCTGCGGCAAAAATCTCCGAAGCAGAAGCGCTGAAACGGTTTACCATCACGGCCAGCGGTCCGTCATAAGCGATAGAAGGGTCATTGTCTGACTCTACGTCGGTTTCGCCTGTTGTGCTTTTTACCTGTACTACCGGTCCTTTTGAAATAAAAAGGCCCGTTAATGAAATGGCTTCTGTGAGAGAACCACCCCCGTTATTTCTCAGATCGACGATAATCCCTTCCACATTTTCGGCTTTCAGTTCCTCAATCTGCCGTTTTACGTCACGGGTAGTACTGTTAAACTCCTTTTCGCGGCTCTGCGCACCACCAAAATCGCGATAGAATAACGGAATTGAGATTACCCCTATTTTACGTTCTGCATTTCCGTTTTTGATAGAAACGATCTCTTTTTTAGACCGCTGCTCTTCCAGTTTAACTTTTTCGCGGACAATGCGCAACTCAACCGGTGCTGTTCCGGCAAGTGCGTCAGCCGGAAGAACCTGTAACCTCACCACAGTACCTTTGGGGCCTTTGATCAGTTTTACGGCATCATCCACAAACCAGCCCACAATATCTACGATCTTCCCGTCGTCACCCTGAGCTACCCCAATGATGCGGTCATCTTTTTTCAGCTGTTTTCCTTTATAGGCCGGTCCGCCGGGGACCACATCAACAATTTTGATATAATTGTTATCCTCTCTCAGCACCGCACCGATCCCCTCCAGCGACTGGCTCATGTCCTGATTGAAACGATCAGCCGTAGTAGGTGACATGTAATTGGTATGCGGATCATAGATCTCTGAAAACGAGTTATAATAGGTCTGGAACACCTGCTCTGACCTGATTCGAGCCAGGGCTCTGTCACGGGTTTTGTAACGGCTCTGCAAAGTGCTGACAATAGCGGTATCGGCTTTTCCGGTCAGCTTCAGATCGAGTGCCTCGCTCTTGATATATTTGCGCCAGATATCGTTCAGTTCGGTTTCATCAGCCGCCCATTTCGCATTTTCCCGGTCGGTATCCAGACTTTCATCTGCCGAAAAATCAAAATCCTGTCCTCTACCCAGCAACTCCTGAATATAGGCACTTCTCTCTTTGTAACGCTGTCTGAAAAGATTATAAATGTCGAATGGCACACTGATCTGATTCTGACGTACAAAATCATCAAAAGAGTACCGGTACTTTTCCAGATCATTCAGGTCCCCCTGCATAAAATACAGTTTGCCGTTATCCAGGCTGGAGATATATTTATCAAAAATGACTGAAGAAACAGAATCATTCAGTTCAATTTTCCTGTAATGGTAATTTGAAAGAATGTTGGTTGCGAGACTTTGGGCTTTCAATTGTGATTCCTGCGGTTTGATTTCATCCACAGACTCCCAGTCGGCACCCCCGCCTGTCACTTGCTCCGGCGCTATACGCTGCTGCCAGCCAAGAAACACAACCGGTATGAGGGTGATCAGGTATTTCTTCATTTTCGTCCAGGTTATTATTATTTTACAATTTCCAATAGTTCAATATCAAAAATCAGGGCAGACATCGGCGGAATCACCGGTCCCGAACCTCTCTCACCGTAAGCGAGCTGATATGGAATAAAAACTTTCCATTTTGAGCCCGCCGGCATGAGCTGGAGTACTTCCTGCCATCCCTGAATTACACCGTTTACTCTCAATTCAATAGGCTCTCCTCTGTCAACAGAACTGTCAAACACGGTTCCGTTTACCAAAGTGCCATGGTAGTGGACTTTCACCTGATCTGACGCGGCGGGTTTTTCGCCTGTACCCGCTTTCTCAATTTTATATTGCAATCCGCTTTCTGTCGTCACGATCCCTTCTTTTCCTTTGTTTTCGGCCAGGAATTTTTCACCTTCTTCCTTATAAACCAGGTTTTTCTTTTCAAACTCTTTCTGGAAATAAGAACTGATTACCGCTCCGGCTTCTTCACCTGATAACGAATTATTACCGGCAAGTGTTTCTTTTATACCCTTAAAAAAAGCTTCCTGATTAATATCTTCTATACCCTGTTCTTTAAATGCCGTACCGATATTCACGCCCAGGCTGTATGCCAGGGAGTCTTTTTCATTCTTAAGCGAAACTGCAGGTGACGGTTTTGCGGTCGTGGATGTAGTGGGTTGCGGTTTAGCCTGGGCAGCTGTTTCGTGTGATAAAAACAATGAACTTAATACCAGCATTACCGGAGCTATGACTTTATACTGCATTGAAGACTAAATAATAAGTTAGAAATAAAAAATGTAAAGTATGGTAATGTACCAAACATACAAATTGACAAAAAAAAACTGACAATCTCATATTCAAATTATTCTAAAATATTTCAAAATAGAGTGAGTATTGGCCAAAACTTGGAAAAGTATAATTTTTATTGTCAGTATTTTAGAGGTTTGGTATGATATAACGAAAATTATCCACTAAATTTGCGCCTGATTTCACAAATTTTCTTTTACACTAAAAATAAGTCAATTATATCATGGTATCTGTAAGACCTGACGAAGTTTCGGCCATACTACGGGAGCAATTAGCCGGAGCCAAAACCGATGCAGAATTGGAAGAAGTGGGTACAGTATTGCAAGTAGGCGACGGTGTTGCACGTATTTACGGACTTTCCAAAGTGCAAGCCGGTGAGCTACTCGTTTTTGAAAACGGCCTGAAAGCCCTGGCGCTGAATCTTGAAGAAGACAACGTTGGTGCGGTATTGCTTGGAGACTCCAGCGAAATTAAGGAAGGTGATACTGTTAAAAGAACCAATGAAATTGCTTCGGTAAAAGTAGGAGAGCAAATTGTTGGCCGTGTTGTAAATACACTAGCTGAGCCCATCGACGGTAATGGTCCTATTCAGGGCGAGTTATTTGAAATGCCTCTGGAACGTAAAGCCCCGGGTGTTATTTTCCGTCAACCAGTAAACGAACCGCTTCAATCGGGTATCAAGGCGATCGACTCGATGATCCCTGTAGGCCGTGGCCAGCGCGAGCTGATCATCGGTGACCGTCAGACAGGTAAAACTGCCGTGGCGATTGATACCATCATCAACCAGAAAGAATTTTACGATAAAGGCGAGCCTGTATTCTGTATCTACGTAGCCTGCGGACAGAAAGCATCAACGATCAAACAGATTGAAGCTACACTCCGCCGTTATGGTGCTATGGAATATACCGTCATTGTAGCTGCTGCTGCGTCTGACCCTTCTCCAATGCAATTTTACGCGCCGTTTACGGGTGCTGCCATCGGAGAATATTTCCGTGACACCGGCCGTCCTGCCCTTGTTATCTATGACGACTTGTCAAAACAGGCCGTAGCTTATCGTGAAGTATCACTTCTGCTTCGTCGCCCACCGGGACGTGAAGCCTATCCGGGTGACGTATTCTATCTTCACAGCCGCCTTTTGGAAAGAGCTGCGAAAATTGTTGCGGATGATACCATCGCACAGAATATGAATGACATTCCACCCTCCCTGCAGGGACGTGTAAAAGGAGGTGGTTCATTAACCGCTCTTCCGATTATTGAGACACAGGCTGGTGACGTTTCTGCTTATATTCCTACAAACGTAATTTCGATTACTGACGGACAGATCTTCCTTGAGTCGAACCTGTTCAATGCCGGTATCCGTCCTGCGATCAACGTAGGTATCTCGGTATCCCGCGTAGGAGGTAATGCACAGATCAAATCCATGAAGAAAGTGGCTGGTACACTGAAACTGGATCAGGCGCAGTTCCGTGAGCTGGAAGCCTTCGCCAAGTTCGGTTCTGATCTTGATGCCGCTACTCAGCTGGCTATCGACCGGGGACGCCGGAACCTTGAAGTACTGAAACAGGGCCAGTATTCACCGGTATCCGTAGAAAATCAGGTAGCTATGATTTATGCGTCTACCAAAGGTTTGCTTGATAAGGTTCAGGTAAATAAAGTGAAGGATTTTGAGAAAGAATTCCTGAACGTACTTGGCGCGCAGCACAGTAATGTTTTGTCAGCGTTAAAAGCTGGTAAACTGGATAACGATGTTACATCAGTGCTTGAAAAAGTAGCGGCTGAAGTCGCTGTAAAATTCGCCTGATTCTGACAAAATACCCATAATATGGCAAGTTTAAAGGAAGTAAGAAACCGAATAGTATCTGTCAATTCCACGCAGCAGATCACCAAGGCCATGAAAATGGTTGCGGCAGCAAAACTGCGCAGGGCACAGGACAACATCGTACAGATGAGGCCTTATGCTCATAAACTAGGGGAAATGCTTTCAACAGTGGCGTCTTCCGGTGCAGAATCTGCATCGGAAAGCCCGCTGAAACAGCAACGTCCTGTAGAAAAAGTGCTGATGGTCGTTGTTACCTCTGACCGTGGCTTGTGCGGCGCATTCAATACCAATGTGATCAAAGGCGCGATGAACCGCATCCAGTCGGCCTATGCTGCCCAGGCAGCACGTGGCAATGTGGAAGTGCTGGCCATTGGCAAAAAAGGAGCGGAAGGCATGGCACGGAGAGGGTTTAAAGTTAACACCCGGTATACAGGGCTGTTTTCTGATCTGAGCTTTGCTAATGTAAAAAAGGCAGGTGAGGAGATCATGGACGCTTTCGCTGCCGGTGAATATGATGTGGTTGAACTCGTTTACAATCACTTCAAAAACGTCGCAACTCAGATCATCCGTACAGAAAACTACCTTCCCATCGCTGCCGAAGGCAACGCAGAAGAAGGTTCGTCCAATGTCAACTATATTTTTGAGCCCTCCGAGAAAGAAATTCTGGAAGAGCTTATACCAAAATCGCTGAAAGTACAGTTATACAGAGCAGTACTGGAATCCAATGCTTCTGAGCACGGTGCCCGTATGACTGCCATGGATAAGGCTACTGAAAATGCTCAGGAACTTTTGAAAGAACTCAGACTGGTATACAACCGTAGCAGACAAGCGGCTATCACCAATGAAATTCTTGAAATTGTAGGTGGAGCAGAAGCTTTAGCCCGATAAATCAAAAGGCGCTTTTATCACCTAACCGCACCGGATAATGACAAGGAAATTATTTTACAAAGTCTGTCTGATCTGTTTCATGATGCTGAGCCAGGGCGTGCTCTATGCTCAGGACGTAAATGAAATACTGGACAAGCATATTGAGGCCATGGGGGGCAAAGAAAAGCTCTCAGCCTTGAAAAGTGTAAAGATTTCGGCGGTTATTTCGGTGATGGGTATGGAGATGAACCTGAATACTGTGGTGATTCATGAAAAGGCGCTGCGGAGCGATACAGAAGTACAGGGTATGAAGATCGTACAGGCGCTTGAAAATGGCGCAGGATGGCAGATCAACCCGGTGCTGGGCACCACAGCCCCAGCTGATCTTTCTGCTGATGAAATCAATGCGCTTTCGGGTCAGCTTGACCTTACCGGCTTTCTCGATTATGAGAAAAAGGGTTACAAAGTTAAGCTGGACGGAGAGGAAAATCTCAACGGCGCACCGGTCTACGTGATCAGTTTCACAACAGGTAGTGGTATTTCGGCGGTAAACTATATTTCAAAAGAGACCCTGTATGTACTGAAATCAACGATGAAAGTAACCATCAACGGACAGGAAACGGAGACCACCGTTTTACCATCCAATTACAAGAAAGTAAACGGTATGGTATTTCCTTTTACGTCTGAAATAAAATCATCAGCAATGCCCGGCAGTTCCATGATTTCTGAGACAAAAACACTTGAAGTAAATCCGGTAATTGATCCGGCCATTTTTAAAAAGCCGGCTTGATTAATACCCATAATATGCATCAGAAAACCGCCTTTCAGGGCGGTTTTTTATTTTCTGCCTTCGGGGTTCGACGGCTTGCCCTGTCAGGTCCGAAGAAGCGGAATATGTCCTGATTTTGTATGAAACAGCACTTGCTTGCGGTAAGGTATGATAGTGGCCGGATCCCGGCAAATTATCGCAGGTGATCATTAAAAACAACTGTAAAATGTTGTTTTTAACCCTTTGATTTTTAGTTTTTTATAGGCTGAAAAGACGGAAACGATAATAATAGCATGATTTTCCAAAAAAAATGTCTTAAAACTTTTTTTTCATCATTTTATTTCTAGTTTTGCACACCAAAAATTCACCATTACTCATTTTAGTCAGGAATTCAATATGTACTGGACTCTAGAACTTGCATCATATCTTGAAGATGCACCATGGCCGGCTACCAAAGACGAATTAATCGATTTTGCGATCCGCACAGGAGCACCGTTGGAGGTGGTTGAAAACCTTCAGGAATTAGAAGATGATGGTCAGCCATACGAAAGTATTGAGGAAATATGGCCGGATTATCCGACGAAAGACGATTTCTTTTTCAACGAAGACGAATATTAATCCGGACACCGGGCCGGAAAGTAAAGTCTGCACATAAAAAATCCCTGAACCCATTGTTCAGGGATTTTTTATGCTTCAGCATGAGCGGAATTGCTTTGGGCTGAGTATTTGGTGCCGGAACCGGAAAAAAGGGCATAAAAGCTATAAAAACGGCCTCTTCGCCCCCTTCTGACCCGTTCGGGTAATAGTAGAATCTTATTCAGCCAGAGAATTAATCCAGGTTGCAATTTTAACGACATCATCTGCCGGTACCTGAGGCATAGGAGCCATGGGCGGATATCCAGGCCAGTTGTCCGGTTCAGGCGTATGAACCAAAGCCACAATACGGTCTATAGAATATTTCTTTTGAGCCACTTCATAGTAAGCTGGTCCGATCAGTTTCTCGTAAGGACGGTGGCAACTGAAACAAATGTGCTCATTTAACAGTTTCTCGACATCAGCAGGGACGGATTTTCTCTTGGGTTCGTTAGACGACGTCACCGCAACCGCCACATCTGATGCTACCTGATCAGCTTCAGCTGCTGCTTTAGCTAAAGCGGCTTCGACTCTTTCCTTGCTTCCGCTTCCGTAATATTTGTCATACGCTTCAGTGGTTTCCTTAGAAGAGCAACTGAAAACAAAACCTGCAGAAGCAATCAGCATAGCGCAAGTCAACTTTCTTAAAAGCATTTGAATATTAAATGGTTAATAATGAAAAAGTAAACGACACTTAATTATCGCAGTATTACAAATCTGCAAATTATATTGTAAGGATTGAAATTTCAGACGCTATTTATTTACCCTTAAGATGTAAAAATCACCCAACGGGGTGAATATCAGAAAAATATTGTCATTTTTAATTTAAAACTTTTTTCTATTTAAAATAAATTCCTATTTTTGCAGTCCCATTTCAAAAAAATAGCAGCGTAATGGCAAAGAAAGGTAATAGAATACAAGTAATTCTGGAGTGTACAGAACATAAAGCAACTGGTGTACCAGGCATTTCCCGTTATATCACTACGAAGAACCGTAAGAATACACCCGGTAGAATTGAATTGAAAAAATACAATCCGATTCTCAGACGTCAGACGGTACATAAAGAAATTAAATAAATCAACAAATAAGGCATTTCCATCCGAAGGGATAGGTGCGTTGTATCTTTAAACGATTTAAGAGATGGCAAAGAAAGTAGTTGCTACCCTAAAAAAAGAAGGCGGTAAATCATTTGCCAAAGTGATTAAAGCCGTTAAGTCCCCTAAAACGGGCGCTTATACTTTTAAAGAAGAAATGGTTTCAGCTGAATCCGTTCAGGAATTCTTTAAGAACAACTAATTTACCGAATTTAATTATTCGCTATAAAAAAACTGCCGATTGTAAAACCGGCAGTTTTTCTTGTGTCTTTTCAATTCATCAGAACTTAACAGGTACTGTAAACCCTTCCTGATCCCATTGAAAATCAATTGCATTGGCAGAAACTTTAAAGGTTAGTTGCTCTGCCGACGCCGGATATTTCTTTGCGGGCACTGTCACTTTCAGTACATCTTTTCCTTTAATTTCATCGTACTTATAAGCTCCCCACTGTTTCAGTTCACTGTTAAGCACGAGCGTCCATTCGGTTTCATTCGGGATAGCAAAAAATGTATACGTCCCCGCTTTAATATTCTGTCCGCCAAACTGGCCATCTTTCTTGAAGGTAATTTCAGTGGCCTGATTGGCTCCTATCCTCCATATTTTTCCATATTTTTCAAGACTCTGGGTGCCTTCCTTACCAAAGATTGCACGGCCTTTTTTAGACGGTTGCCCGTATTCTATTTTAACATTACCGCTTTCCGCTGAAACACGCGGACTCGCAGGCGGATTCTGTGCTGTAGCAAAAGCAAAGGCAAACAGCGCAAAAAATAGTGACATAATGGTTGTTTTCATAATAATATACTGAGTTTTGTTCTAATACAAAGAAAACGATTTCCCGTTGAAAAACTTATATAAACACGTAATCTCCTGTTATCTCTGGGAAAAAACAGCCACTTTTGTAATTTCGAACCAACTGGTTTTCGTACCGGATGAAACACACAGCGCATTTTTTCTCCACCAAAATTGAATTTCTGAAAGGTATCGGGCCGCAGAAAGCGGTTTTGTTTAATACCGAATTATCCATTTTTACCTATGGTGACCTCCTCCGTTATTTTCCGTTTCGTCATGAAGACCGCACTACTTTTCAACAGGTCAGGGAGGTTCGCAGTGATGAAACCCCTGTACAGATAAAAGGCCGCCTACGCAGCCTGGAGCTGCTTGGAGAAGGGCACAAAAAACGACTGGTAGGTCAATTCAGTGATGCAACGGGAACGATTGAGCTGGTCTGGTTCAAAAGCATCACCTGGTTTCAGAAAATACTGCGTATTGATAGCGAATATATCGTATACGGAAAACCTTCTCTCTTTGGAAGCAGGTTTAATATCAGCCACCCGGACATTGAACCTCTCACGGCAGAAAATGCTTCAGGCGGCACTTTTGTGCCGGTTTATCATCTTACAGAGAAGCTAAAGAAACGAAATGTGGACAGCCGGGTTATATCACGGGCAGTCAAGGTGGTTCTTGAAAATGCGCGAAATCATATCCATGAAAATTTACCGGCAGAACTGCTGCACAGGTTCCGTCTTGTTCCCCGGTATGCCTCACTATGGCAGATTCACCTGCCTGACAGCCCGGCACACCTTCAACAGGCGCAGCGAAGACTGAAGTTTGAAGAATTGTTTTTCAATCAGCTGAGGCTCATCAAAAACAAGCTGATCTATAAAACCGAGTATCCTGGGCAGGTTTTCCCTGATACAGACCTGGTTAAAACGTTTTTTGACAATTTCCTCGCCTTCGAACTTACCAATGCCCAGAAAAACGTCATAAAAGAGATTCACAAAGACCTTAAAAGCGGCCGGCAGATGAATCGGTTACTTCAGGGAGATGTGGGCTCAGGGAAAACAATAGTGGCCTTTATTGCCATGCTGATGGCCATAGGCAACGGTGCACAGGCCTGTATGATGGCTCCCACGGAAATTCTTGCGGACCAGCACTATCAGGGATTAAAGGAATACGGTACATTGCTTGGCATCAGCATAGGAAAACTCACCGGATCTACCCGTAAAAAAGAAAGGGTCGTACTTCACGAGCAGCTCCGGAGCGGAGAAATGAAAATTCTGATCGGCACCCAGGCACTTATTGAAGAAGAAGTGCAGTTTCATAACCTGGGCTTGTGCATCATTGATGAGCAGCACCGGTTCGGGGTAGCCCAGAGAGCACGTTTATGGGAAAAAAATATGCAGTTCCGGCCGCATATTCTGGTCATGACCGCAACACCCATTCCAAGGACGCTCGCGATGACTTTCTACGGCGAACTGGACGTTTCGGTTATTGATGAGTTACCGGCAGGAAGAAAACCTATACAAACACTGCATAAATATGACGCGCATCGTTTAAGGGTTTTCGGGTTTATGAAGGAACAGATTGCCCTGGGCCGGCAAATCTACGTAGTATATCCATTAATTGAAGAATCTGAAAAAATGGATCTGAAAGACCTGACAGATGGCTATGAAAGTATCGCACGGGCCTTTCCGGAAGTTCCGCTGAGTATTGTACACGGAAAGATGAAGGCCAAAGATAAAGACTATGAAATGGGTCGGTTTGTCAGAAACGAAACTAAAATTATGGTGGCCACTACCGTCATTGAAGTGGGTGTCAATGTTCCCAATGCTTCTGTCATGGTTATTGAAAATGCCGAACGTTTCGGACTGGCGCAACTGCACCAGTTGCGGGGCAGGGTAGGGCGGGGAGCCGACCAGTCCTATTGTATCCTGATAACCGATTACAAACTCAGTACCGACACAAGACGCAGGATTGAGACCATGTGCCGGACCAATAACGGGTTTGAAATCGCGGAAGTCGATCTGGAATTAAGGGGTTACGGAGACCTGAGCGGCACGCAGCAGAGTGGTAAAATAGAGTTTTTGATCGCCAACCTGGCTACAGATCAGAAAATACTGGAAGTGGCCCGGGACTGCGCAATGGACATACTTGAGAAAGACCCTGAACTGGTTTCTGAGAGCAATAAACCGATTTTAAATCACCTGAACGGCCTGGATCCTGAAGAAATAAACTGGAGCAGAATCGGTTAGGAGAATATTATTTTTTGAAAAATTACTTTACAAATTACATTGTTCTGTATACATTTGCCAAAAAACAAATTCAACTCATCAATTGATGACTCAAATCGCAATAAATAACGCATGGTGGTGGCAAGGCTGTCTGAATCGGATGAGCAAGGTTACCGCTGTGTATATATAAACAATATTTTTGTTATACAAAGGCCCGCTGTTCATCTGTAACAGCGGGCTTTTTTTATTTTTCATTCTGACAATTACCATAACCGATATGACAACATTTAACATCAAAACTACTCATAAAAGGCTTCTTGCTGATACATTGACACCGGTTTCTATCTATCTGAAATTACGTGACCGGTTTGTCAACTCCATTTTACTTGAAAGCTCTGATTACCGCGGAAGTGAAAATTCATTTTCCTATATCTGCTGTGACCCGGTAGCCAGTTTTCAGCTGAACAGCGATGTCATTCAGATCCGATATCCCAATGATCAGCGGGAGACCATCAGGCTGGAACATAAAAAAGAAGCCATACACCATCTGCAGGCATTTGCCGGGAAATTTCAAAATGAAACCAACGGTTTTCCTTTCATTACCAATGGCTTGTTTGGCCATATTACCTACGATTCCGTAGCTTATTTTGAGGATATCCACATTCAGGAGGTTAACGAAGAAACTTCCATTGATCAGATTTACTATCAGGTTTTCAGATATGTGATCGCCATTAATCACTATAAAAACGAGCTCTATATTTTCCAGCACAGCTATAACGGAGAAGAGAACGATGAAACCTCGCTGAATCAGCTGGAAACATTAATCCAAAACCGTAACTTCCCTTCTTACAGCTTTACAATCGCTTCTGAAGAAACCTCTAATGTAAGCGATGATGAAATGAGGGGTGTTATCAGAAAATGCATTGATCACTGTTTACGTGGTGACGTTTTCCAGATTGTCCCCTCCCGCCGCTTCAGCCGCCAGTTCGCGGGTGATGAATTCAATGTATATCGCGCGCTGCGTTCTATCAACCCATCGCCGTACCTGTTTTATTTCGATTACGGAAGCTACAAAATATTCGGTTCTTCCCCCGAAAAACAGATTTTTATCAAAGGGAACAAAGCCGAAATACATCCCATTGCCGGGACATTCAGACGCACCGGCGATGACCAGGCCGATACGGATGCGGCCCGAAAACTGCTGGAAGACCCGAAAGAAACCGCTGAACACGTAATGCTGGTGGATCTGGCACGAAACGACCTGAGCAGAAACTGTGATGAAGTACAGGTGGAAAACTATAAGGAAGTACAGTTCTATTCGCATGTTATCCATCTTGTATCCAAAGTCGTGGGGAAAACCAGGCCCGGAACCAATCCGCTGCAGCTGGTAGCCGATACTTTCCCGGCCGGAACACTCTCAGGCGCTCCGAAACACATGGCCATGTCACTGATCAATGAACTTGAAAACACCAACCGGAGCATCTATGGCGGTGCGATCGGATTCATGGATTTTAACGGTGATTTTAATCATGCCATTGCGATCCGTACATTCCTCTCTAAAAACAACAACCTGTTTTATCAGGCAGGAATGGGAGTGGTGGCCAAATCCGATGTGGAAAGTGAGCTGCAGGAAGTAAATAATAAACTGGCTGCCCTCAGAAGTGCACTAGAGGCCGCTGAACGTATTTAACTCAAACCAAATCATTCATTCTACCGATATTTATGAAAATTCTAGTTCTGGATAATTACGACTCGTTCGTTTATAACCTGGTCTATCTGCTGCGGGAACTTAACGGTGATGTGACCGTCTGCCGGAATGACAAAATCAGCCTTGAGGACGTTAATAACTACGATAAAATACTGCTTTCTCCCGGTCCGGGTATTCCTTCAGAAGCAGGGATCATGTTGGATCTGATAAAGCAATATGCCGCAACGAAGAGTATTCTGGGAGTTTGCCTGGGACATCAGGGCATTGCAGAAGTTTTCGGGGGTACATTGGAAAATATGTCAGACGTGCTGCATGGCATCAGTGATAAGGCCATCATTACAGACGAATCAGAACAGCTTTTCAAAGGCCTGCCCAAAACATTTGAAGTCGGAAGATACCATTCCTGGACGGTTGTCCCGGAAAGTGTGCCGGAGACTATGACCATCACCGCTCTGGACGATACGGGCAGAATTATGGGTCTTTCGCATAAAACTTATGACATCAAAGGCGTTCAGTTTCACCCGGAATCTGTATTGACACAATATGGAAAGGAAATGCTGCAAAACTGGTTATCCATATGAAAAAAATACTCAATTACCTGTTTGAATATAAATCCCTGACAAAAGAACAGGCACGGGAAGTGCTTATGGGCATCGGGCAGGGCGACTATCAGCCTACAGAAATAGCCGCATTTCTCACTGTGTTTGCGATGCGGAGCATTACCATTGAAGAACTGGAAGGCTTCTGTAATGCTATGCTTGCGCTTTGTCATAAAGTAGATTTAAGTGCCTACGACCCCATTGATGTCTGCGGTACAGGCGGAGACGGAAAAGATACTTTCAACATATCAACGCTTTCCTGTTTTGTAGTTGCCGGTGCCGGTCAGAAAGTAGCGAAACACGGTAATCACGGTGTATCGTCACATTGTGGCTCTTCTACCGTGCTCGAATACCTGGGGGTTAAGTTTTCCAGCGATCCGGCTTATCTTGAGAAGAAAATAGATGAAGCCGGTGTTTGTTTCCTGCATGCGCCCCTCTTTCATCCGGCGATGAAAAACGTAGCTCCGGTAAGACGTGAACTGGGCGTAAAAACATTTTTTAATATGCTCGGTCCCATGATCAACCCCGTTTCTCCATCGAAACAGATGGTAGGGGTATTCAGCCTTGAATTAGCCAGACTTTTTGCTTATCTTTACCAACAAACCAGTAAGCAATTTTTAGTGTTACATGCGTTAGACGGTTATGACGAAGTATCATTGACCGGCCCATTCAAAATTATTACTTCTGCCACCGAACAGGTACTCAGCCCCTCAGATTTAGGGCTTGACCGATTACGCCCCGAAGAATTATCCGGTGGCGATACCGTAGAAACCTCCGCTAAAATATTTATGAACGTGTTGAACAATGAGGCTACGGAAGCTCAGAAAAATGTTGTGCTGGCCAATGCCGGACTGGCACTGTATTGCTCAAGGCCGGATATTTCCCTGACTGACGCCGTAGCAGCCGCACGCGAGTCTCTGGAAAGCAAACGTGCCTTACAGGCTTTTCATAAACTGATCGAAAATTAATGAACGGGGAGAGATTCAATACAGAGATAATCAAACTGAGCTTATGCTACCTGATCGCATTGCTTTACTCAGCACCGTCGGTTTCCGCCGGTAAGCTTTATCCGTATCTGACTTATCTGCCCGCCAATTACAACCAGACTCCGGATAATTATCCGCTGATCATCTACCTCCACGGAAGTTCACAAAGGGGTAATGATCTTAACAGACTGAAATCGTACGGAATGCCTAAATACCTTGAAAACGGCGGGAAACTCAACTGCATTGTCATTGCTCCCCAATGTCCTTCAGGTCGCTTATGGGATTCGGAAGACTGGCTTTCGGCAACCTTTGATGAACTGAAAAGGAAGTACCGGATTGATCCTGACCGGGTATATCTGACAGGAGTGAGCATGGGTGGGGGCGGAACTTTCGAACTGGCGAAAAAGCATCCTGATCTCTTTGCCGCGCTGGTCCCGTTATGCGCCTGGCAAAGCACTGTAACCGATATATGTAAGCTTAACAACCTGCCCATATGGACACTTCACGGCGAAAATGACCATACCGTACCCATCAGTGAAACAGAAGAAAAAGTAGCAGCTTTAAAACGATGTAAAGCCAATATCCGGTATACCCGGCTATCAAACGAAGGACATAGTATCCACTGGATTTATGAGAATCCGGAACAGTACGATGTTTACAGCTGGATGTTAAAACATAAACGAACCACTAACCAACGCTGAAACACCCATAACAATGAATATCCTTGAAAAAATAGTCGCCACTAAAAGAAATGAGGTAGAAACAGCCAGAAAATCTGTAAGCATAGATCAGCTGATCAGAGAACCTCTTTTTCAGCATGAAACCATATCCCTGAAATCCAGACTTATTAATGCCGGTATCCCGGGAATTATAACCGAATTTAAAAGGCAGTCTCCTTCCAGGGGACTCATTAATGGTAATGTAAGCGTGGAAAAAGTCACCGCCGGCTATACTGATGCAGGTGCGGCGGCTCTTTCCGTACTGACTGATACAGAATATTTCGGAGGTAATACAGAAGATTTCCTGAAAGCTCGTGAAGTGAATAAAGCTACACCTATGCTGAGAAAGGATTTTATTGTGGATGAATATCAGCTCTATCAGACCAAAGCCATGGGTGCTGACATTGTATTGATCATTGCAGCGTGCCTTACGCCTCAGGAAGTCCGTCAGCTCAGTGAAAAGGCACACGAACTGGGACTGGAAGTACTGCTGGAGGTACATGACAAAAAAGAATTACAGGAAACACTCGGTGATTATGTGGATATTGTTGGTGTAAACAACCGGAATCTTAAAACTTTCACTACTTCCATTGAAACATCTGTAAGCCTTTCAGACCTGATTCCGGATCGCTTTGCAAAAATATCCGAAAGCGGACTAAAAGACGCTGACACCATTTATACCTTATTTAAAAGCGGATATAAAGGTTTCCTTATCGGTGAAACATTTATGAACACACCAGATCCTGCGGCTACATTTCAGACGTTACAGGATGATATTATCCGAATCGTTAACATCAATCCCATCAGATTATGAGAGTAAAAGTATGTGGTATGCGCGAACAAACCAATATTGAACAGATTCTTGCATTAGAGCCTGATTTCATCGGTTTCATTTTTTACGATAAATCCCCTCGTTACGTAGGTGAAGGGCTGGATGAAGAATTTATCCGGAATATTCCCCAGAATATTAAGAAAGTAGGGGTTTTTGTTAATTCACTGCCCAACTACATACTCAGTATGGTTAAGAAATATGACCTGCAATATGTTCAGCTGCATGGCAATGAACTGCCGGATTTTTGCCGGATTATCCGTCAGAAAGGGGTTAGTGTAATCAAGGCGTTTCAGATTGATGAATCCTTTAATTTTGGTATGCTAACCAACTACAAACCTCATTGCGATCTTTTCCTCTTCGATACCAAGGGCAAGCAACCCGGCGGTAACGGGGTATCGTTTGACTGGAGCCTTCTTCAGAAATATGACCGCGAAAAACCATTTATCATCAGTGGTGGTATCAGACTGGAAAATCTGGAAGAAATAGCAGAACTGACAAAGACATTACCGGTTTACGCTGTTGATATTAACAGCCGTTTCGAGGTATCACCCGGTCATAAAGATGTCGGAAAAGTAAAGGAGTTTATGCAACTCATTAAAAAAATAAAAGAAGACCGAGAAATTGAAGTATAAAATGCAGGAATTAGTAGAAAAACCGTCGGTATATCAGGTGAATGAAGCCGGGTATTATGGCTCCTTTGGCGGAGCTTTTATTCCGGAGATGCTATATCCCAACGTCGAGGAACTCAGGAACTCTTATCTGAAGATTATGGCTGATCCCGGCTTTCAGGAAGAATTTAACCACCTGCTGACGCATTATGTCGGCCGGCCGACACCTTTGTATTTTGCTAAAAGGCTTTCGGAAAAATACAATACCAGGATCTTTCTCAAAAGAGAGGATTTATGCCATACCGGCGCCCATAAAGTGAATAATACAATCGGCCAGATTTTATTGGCTAACCGTTTGGGTAAGAAAAAAATTGTAGCCGAAACAGGTGCCGGACAGCATGGTGTGGCTACAGCCACCGTATGCGCGTTAATGGGACTGGAATGCATTGTATACATGGGAGAGCTGGATATAGAACGCCAGGCACCCAATGTCGCCAGGATGAAAATGCTGGGTGCAGAGGTCAGAGCTGCCAAATGTGGTTCCAGAACCCTGAAGGACGCCACCAATGAAGCCATGCGCCACTGGATCAACAATCCTGCTGATACCCATTATATTATCGGTTCGGTAGTGGGTCCGCATCCTTATCCCGATATGGTCGCCCGGTTCCAGTCCGTCATTTCCAGGGAAATAAGGACGCAACTGTCCGAACAAACCGGTAGTGAAACCCCTGATTACGTAGTTGCCTGTGTCGGCGGGGGAAGTAATGCAGCAGGCGCTTTTTACCACTTTCTTGACAATCCTGAAGTCAGCCTGGTTGCCGTTGAAGCAGCCGGACAGGGTGTGCATTCCGGTCATTCAGCCGCTACTACCGCATTGGGGAAACCAGGTGTTTTGCATGGCAGCCAGACTATTCTGATGCAGACAGAAGACGGACAGGTAGTTGAGCCGTTTTCCATTTCAGCGGGACTGGATTATCCGGGTATAGGACCGATACACGCTCACCTGTTTGAAACCGGCAGAGCTCAGTTTCTGTCCGCAACAGACGATGAGGCCGTAGAGGCTGCCTTTGAACTTACCCGTACAGAAGGTATCATTCCGGCGCTTGAATCTTCACATGCCCTTGCGGTTTTAGGCCGTCTCAACGCAGGAAATGACCAAACCGTAGTGGTGAATCTTTCTGGCAGGGGAGACAAGGATATGAGTACATACATGAAATATATTTAATAATTACTGATAATCACTGTCCCGTATGACCACAAAACCACTTTTTGCTTTTTTTGTCGCATTGTTAAGCTTCAGTGCCTGCACACAGACAGAACAAGCACAATCCGAAACAACCTCAACCGAAACAACGACAACAACCGTGGAAAAAGATGTATTACGCCATGTGGTGCTTTTTAAATTTAAAGACACCTCTACGCCTGACGATGTAAAAAAAGTAGAAGAAGCCTTTCTTGGCTTACCTTCTAAAATCAAGGAAATAAAAAGCCTGGAATGGGGGCTTAATAACAGTCCCGAAGGACATGATCAGGGTTTTACCCATTGCTTTTTCGTCACCTTCAACAGTGAAGAAGACCGCGCCGTGTACCTTCCTCATCCTGACCACAAGGCTTTTGGAGAGGTTTTAGGGCCACATCTTGATAAAGTATTAGTTTTCGACTATTGGACAAAATAATGAACCGGATTACTCAACTGTTCAGTAACAAGCCACAAGACAACCTGAATGTATACTTTACAGCAGGTTATCCGGCATTGAACGACACCCCACGGATTTTAAGGGCTCTGGAAAATGCAGGCGCTGATATGGTTGAAATCGGAATGCCCTATTCTGATCCTGTTGCCGATGGCGAAACCATTCAGCAAAGCAATGACCAGGCACTGCACAACGGTATGAGCGTGCGGACACTCTTTGAACAGCTTGAAGGAATCCGTAACACCGTAAAACTTCCCATTCTGTTAATGGGTTATATCAATCCGGTATTGCAGTATGGGGTAAGAAATTTCTGTCAGAAATGTGCTGAAACCGGCGTTGACGGGCTTATTCTGCCTGACCTGCCCATGGATGCCTATCTGAAAGAATACAAGCCCGTATTCGATGAATTTGGCCTTGTCAATATCTTTCTTGTCACTCCGCAAACGAGTGAAGAAAGAATCCGTCAGATCGATGACGTAAGCGAAGGGTTCATTTATGTGGTTTCTTCCGCCAGTGTAACCGGCTCCCAATCGGGTGTAAGCCATAATATGGAGGCCTATTTTGAGCGGATAAATGCAATGAACCTGAAGAATCCTACCCTCATCGGATTTGGAATAAAAGATAACAGTACGTTTCAGAAAGCATGTCATTATGCAAATGGTGCTATCATTGGCAGCGCTTTTATCAGGGTTTTAAGTGAAAGTGCTGACCCTGAGAATGATATACAACAATTTATAACTTCCGTAAAGTCCAATAAATCAGCGGAGGCGATCGTTTAGCATATTCTGGCCGGTATATTTTCTGCCGGCCAAATTCACCCTTAATGAAAAAGTATGGCGGCTACAATGATTGGAATGGCCGAGCTTCTGGACAGTATCCGTGAATACCGTACAAAGTTCTATCAGAATCAGTTGCTGAAAGGGATCATCTTTACAGCAGCCCTTCTGCTGTCAGCCTATTTATTTGTGAATACTGTCGAATATTTCGGACGATTCAGCTCCCCTGTCCGTGCAATACTGTTATTTGGCTTTATTATCCTGTTGGGATTTTCCCTGTTCAAATGGGTAATTACACCCCTTGTTTATCTGTACGGATTTAAGAAGACAATAACGGACGAAGAAGCAGCATCACAGATAGGTCGTTACTTTCCTCAAATAGGAGATAAACTACTGAATACCATACAGTTAAGTAAAATACCAGGCCAAAGTTCAGATCTGATAGAAGCCAGCATACGACAGAAATCAAGCCAGCTGATGATCGTCCGCTTTTCAGATGCTATTCATCTTAATGAAAATAAAAAATACCTTAAATACGCCCTTTTTCCACTCGCAGCTATAGCGGCCATTCTGTTATTTAATCCACGTTTTTTCACGGCAAGTTCCGAGCGTATTATTCATTTTAAGCAAGCCTATAACGATTCCCCTTTTATTTTTTCGCTTCAGAACGAAAGCCTCCACGCATTCAGAAATGAGGATTTTACCTTAAAACTTAACCTTTCCGGTGAAGCCATTCCGGAAGCGGTTTATCTGGTTCAGAACAAAACACGCTTTAAATTAACCCCCGAGAGCAGTTCTGATTTTAACTATACATTCAAAAATATACAACGCAATCAGCAATTTCAGTTTGAAGCGGCGGGCTACAGGTCAGAACCGTACCGGCTCGAAGTAATTGACCGCCCCGGACTGTTATCATTTGATGTCAGCCTCAATTATCCGGCATATCTGAATAAGCCCGGTGAATCACTCAGTAATGTCGGTAACCTTACTATTCCCGAGGGTACAATGATTGAGTGGCATTTCAATACTTCACATACCAACCATCTGGCAATCCGTTTTGAGGAGGATTCTTCATTACTTCAGGTAAAGGACGGAAAGGGAAATCAGTTTAATGCAAAAAAGTCAATACGTAAATCAGGTGCCTACTCGGTGCTGATGGAAAATCCGCATGTAAAAACACCCGAGAAAGTGGCCTATTATCTTGACGTAATCCCGGATCAGTATCCGCAGTTAACCGTAGAGAATTTTCAGGATACCACCTTATATAATTATCTCGTACTGGGTGGAACGATAGGCGATGATTATGGCTTTTCAAAGCTTAAACTGATGTATACGGTTGAAAAAAGCGCAAATGAAAGTGAGAAAGCCGCTTTACGTTCAATAGACATTCCCTTCAACAAAACAATCACTAACCAGAGTTTTTACTTTCAATGGTACCTCGACAGTCTGCAGATGAACCCAGGGGACCGGATTGAGTATTACGCGCAGGTATGGGATAATGATGGCGTGAATGGCCCCAAAAGTGCCCGCTCACAGGTGATCCGGTTCACGGTACCGGATCAGCACCAGCTGACAAAAGAAATTGATGAGGCCATTAAAAACACCGAATCACAGATGACCAAGGCCCTGGAGAAGGCACAAAGTCTGAAAAACGATCTGAATGCACTTGAAAACAGGCTTAAATCAAATCATGATCTGGATTTTCAGGAGAAAAGACAGGCAGAGGAAATTATCCGCAAACGCGAAAGCCTGATGGATGAAATCAAAGCTATTCAGGAACAGAACAAAATGGTCAATGAAAAGTCTGATCAGTTCAATAAGCAAAGTCCGGAAATCAAAGAAAAGCTGAAGCAGCTCGAACAGATTCTGAAAGATATGTCTGATGATGAAACCAGCAAACTTTATGAACAACTTGAAAAACTGCTTGATCAGAAGAAAAGTGAACGCATGACCAATCTGCTTGAAAAGCTTAAAAACAGGCAGCAGAATTCGGAAAAAGAACTGGAGCGCACACTCAAACTCTTTAAGCAGCTTCAGCTTGAGCAGAAAATGGAAAACCTGGTCAATAACCTGGAAGACCTGGCTGAAAAAGAGGAAAAACTAGCCGAAAACACGCTTGAGAATGACAAGAACAAAAATCAGGATAATAAGCAGAAAACGAATGAATCACTCGCAAAAGAGCAGGAGAAGATTCAGGAGGATTTCAGTAAGATAAAGGAGAATATGGACGAGGCCGAAAAACTGGCCGAAGAAATAGGACAGGAGATGGCTGACTCCAAAGAAGAAGAAAAAGCTGCTGAGCAGGAGATGGAAAAAAGCAAGCAGCAGCTCAACGATAAAAAGAATAAACAGGCTGCAGAATCACAGAAAAAAGCAGCTGAGAATATGAAAAAAATGGCGCAGTCTATGGCTGAACAAATGGAAAGCGCCCAGATGTCACAGATGCAGATGGATCTGGATGCCCTGCGGGATATACTGGAAAATCTGATCAAAGCCTCCTTTGACCAGGAACAGATCATGAATGATTTCAAAGGCGTCAGTTTGCAGGACCCGCGCTTTGTCGCCCTCGGCCAGCAGCAGCTGAAACTGATGGACGATGCGAAAGTTATTGAAGACAGCCTGTACGCTCTGGCTAACCGCGTCATTCAGATCCAGTCGTTCATAACCCGTGAGCTCAATGACATGAAAATGTATATGAACGAAAGTGTTCAGGCTATCAGGGATCGTCATTTGGGAGTGGTTACAGCCAAGCAGCAGTTTTCAATGACGTCAATGAATAACCTTGCCCTGATGCTGAGTGATGTATTCAAACAAATGCAGGAACAAATGGCGATGGCCATGGCAATGCCGGGTAGCGGAAAAAACAAAAAACCGGGAGATTCGCCGGGTGCCAGTGAATTACAGCAGCAATTAAACGATCAGCTCAAAAAGATGGGGGAGGGGAAAGGGAATGGTCAGGATGGTAAAGGTATGTCAGAACAGCTTGCCCGTATGGCGGCAGAACAGGCACAGTTACGAAAGATGATTCAGGACTTACTGAATGAGCAGAAAGGAACCGGCATGGGTGATAAAACAGGGAATGATCTGAAGGAAATTATGGAGATGATGGATAAATCGGAAACGGATATGGTAAATAAACGTGTAGATCCACAGCTGATTAACCGTAATAACCAGATCCTGACGAGACTGCTTGAATCAGAGAAAGCTATGCGTGAGCAGGATGAAGATAACCAGCGTAAAGGAGAAACCGCCAGAACTATCGAACGCACGCCTCCTCCTGCATTTGAAAAATACATCCAGGATAAGGAAAGACAGACGGAGTTGCTGAGGTCAGTCCCGCCTACATTCTCACCCTATTACAAACGGGAAGTAGATGCTTACTTCAAGAAATACCAGGGCAAATAATATCATTCCCTGATTACAAACAAAAACACCTGCCATACATCGGAAATGGCAGGTGTTTTTATTTTACGAAATAACAATGATCACTTCGGATCCAATGCGGTTTTTATGCGCTGTAAGACATCCTGAAGGTGATACTTGCTTAACTTGTCACTTGTACGTGGAATAGCAGCCTGTATCGAATTTCTGAGCGAATCCAGATGTCCTCTGGCTATGGAAGGCGCATCGGTCTGTGCCATTTCCACCGATCTTACACTGAAGCCATAGGTCACTCCCACCGGAACTGACATAACCGTTGCTTTACCACCTTTTAGCATAGCAATCAGTTTATCGGCATAAAGTTTCTGAAGATTTCTTCTGTAGATATCAATCTTCTGACCTTTTTTAACTTCTGACCAAATACCATTTTCCAGATCTGTCAGTAGTCCGTCGAAGGAATAATTATCAGCGGATCCGGAAGTTTCCATAAGCCTCACGGCACGGTCTCCAGACAGCAATGATGACAGTGCATAGTCCTGCAAAGACTTAACAGCTTCTACTCCGGTCTCCGGTTTAATCTTATTCAGTACATTGGGTTCCATCAGCCATTGAGGTGTAGTAAACAACTGTGTATTCAGGAATGCCACTGCTTCTTTCTGATGTGTACCAGGAACAACCTCAAACGCTACCTTATCCATTTCATACGTAACCGGATTATCATAAATACCCCCCACGTTCTTAATTACGTGTCCAAGATAACGACGGTATTGTCCCACTACATTCGTATAAAGTTCTTCCAGATCTTTATAGCTTTCCCCTTCTTCACGGCTCCATTCTATCAGATTAGGTAAGATCCGCTTCAGGTTTTTAATGCCGTATTCCGATGCTTTCATCGCATTATCACCCAAATCTTCTGTCTGGTATCTCGGATCGTGCGGGTTAATTTCCGTTCCGAAATGCAGTCGGGAATTCTTATAAGCTTCCAGTGTTTTCTTATTCAGGATCGCTTTTTCGGCTTCGGCATCTTTTGCATCTGCAAAATAACTGTATCCCCATTCAATGGCCCATTTATCATAATCACCAATGGAAGGAAAGAATTCGGTAACACCATCTTCCGGTTGCGCCACATAGTTAAACCGTGCATAATCCATAATAGAAGACGTGTGTCCGTTTTCTTTCAGCCACGCATTATCCCTCAGTTTTTCAACGGGGGTTGCAGAGCTGGCTCCCATATTATGACGTAACCCTAAAGTATGTCCTACTTCATGCGACGCTACAAAACGTACCAGTTCACCCATCAGGTGATCATCAAATTTCTTGGTGCGCGCTTTGGGATCCACGGCGGCTGTCTGAATCATATACCAGTTTCTCAGCAGGCTCATTACATTATGGTACCATCCGATATGGCTTTCTATAATTTCTCCACTTCTCGGATCGTGTACATTAGGGCCGTAGGCATTCTGAATATCAGCAGCAAAATATCTGATTACTGAAAAACGCGCGTCTTCCAGGCTCATCGTGGTATCTCCTTCCGGCCAGTATTCACCGCGGATTGCATTTTTCCAGCCGGCCTTTTCAAAAGCTACGTTCCAGTCGTCAACACCTGCCTTCAGGTATTTTCTCCATTTTTCGGGAGTAGCAGGATCAATATAAAAAACGATCTGTTTGGCAGGCTCAATTAACTCACCGCTTTTCTGACGCTGCGCGTCAGCAGCATTTTTAGGCTCCAGTCTCCAGCGTACCGCAAAAACTTCTTTATCTGATTTCTGGGATTCTTCACTAAATACTGCATACTGATTGGCGAAGTAACCTACACGATAATCAAAGAATCTCTTGCGCATCGGAACTTTCGGCAAAAGAATAAATGAGGTATTCAGCTCAAGGGTAACGACACCCGCGTCACGGCCAGCCGGAAAATACCTGCCAACCTGTGGCATCGGAGATGTTGAAATAGCCGGAGGCACTACCGCAAAAGTTTTGATCGTCCGTACTTCAACATTGATAGGGTAGGGGCGGATGCTCTCCAAAAATGAAGCGTCCTTCTTAAATGCCGACAATTTCAGCATTTGCTTGTCAATAGGCCCTAAAGAAAACGTTTGATTATCGGAATTAAAAAAATCCGTAATTTCAATCACATTTGAATTGGCCCTGGCTATCGTATCCTTTCTGACAGCCTTAATTTCAAAAACTCCGATGATCGGATCGGAATTGGAATTCTTTACAGCCTGATAAATCGGCTTCAGGCTATCCGGACTGCTTGCAACGATGGTCACTGAACGCAGCAGAATATTATTATCCATTCCTTTTTCCCAACGTACCATCTGCCGGTTAATTTCTTCACCACCAAAAGTACCGGCACCTGCAGCTGTCCGCGAATAACGGGTTACTGCCATAATATCCCGGTTGAACAAAGAATCCGGAATTTCAAAAAACCACTTTGTCCCGACTTTATGCACAGACATAAGACCACTCTGACTCACAGCAGTCGAATCAATCACTTCCTTAAAATCTTTGGGGCCTTTCTTTTTATCCTCAGATGTTTTATCCTTTGGAAGAGGAGCTGTCACGGATTTAGCTTCATCTCCTTTCTTTTTCTTCCTGGATTTCTTCTGCGCCGCAGCATCTGTCCATCCAAAACAAAGGAATAGAGCCAAAATAAAATAAAGAGGTTTCTTCATGAATTAGTTTGTTTAAAATTTAATTTTCAAAATTAATAAAGGAATCCTAAATGTGTTGCAAAATACGGACAAACGGCACCTCAACCCTTGAGGGAGGTCTTATTCATAGCTTTACTAGTGATTTTTATGCAAAATATACTTTTCTCTCAAAATTAAGCATTTGATAGACAATCTTTTAATTATTAATTTTACCCCAAAACAGATGCAATTTGTCTCAAAATTGCGTTGAAACTAATTAATCGATATAAAATCATCTGCTACAATTTCATTCTGATGTTTTCCGGTTATTACCTCCACAAGTATTGTTCCTTGATTCAGAGGATAACATCAGAAGATATACACCATCATTTCGGATAAATTTTAAGACAATCAGCATTCTTTTTGAAAATTACTATCCGGGGGAAATTTAATTAGAGCCTTAAATCCTGCTACCTTTGTGCAAATATTTTACTTATAAAACCGGATTCTATAACGGCCAATTTTATTATCATGATTCATTTTTTTTCTGAAGATATCACTTTTAAAGTACCACATCCTATCAAAACCCGAAGATGGATTAAAGCGGTCATTGAAGGTGAGCAATATGTACTGAACCAACTGAATTATATTTTTTGTTCTGATGAATATCTGCTCAATGTAAACAGAGAATACCTGGATCATGATTACTATACTGATATTATAACTTTTGATAACAGCGAAGAGGAAAACACGATAGAAGGTGATCTTTTTATCAGTATTGACAGAATCAAAAATAATGCGGAACAAATGAATATTTCATTCGAAAAAGAACTGAGAAGAGTGATGATTCACGGAGTTCTTCACCTGACTGGCTATGATGATACCTCTGAAGAATTAAAGCAAAAAATCAGGCTGAAAGAAGACGAATGTTTATCGCTTTTTAAATAATTACCAAAAATATTCCACGTGGAACATTTATGAAATTCACACGGAAGAAGATACCAAAATAAAGATGTTTCCAGTATATGATGTAATTGTAGTAGGTGCCGGACACGCAGGTTGTGAAGCAGCAGCTGCTGCTGCAAATATGGGTTCAAAAGTGCTGCTTATCACTATGAATATGCAGACCATAGCACAGATGTCATGCAACCCCGCCATGGGTGGTGTAGCAAAGGGACAGATCGTGCGGGAGATCGATGCACTTGGCGGACAATCAGGGATTGTCAGTGACAAAACCATGATTCAATTCAGAATGCTCAATCTATCCAAAGGCCCTGCCATGTGGAGTCCACGCTGCCAGAGCGACCGGATGATGTTTGCTGCTGAATGGAGAAGTATATTAGAGAATACACCCAACGTTGATTTCTGGCAGGATACCGTACGTGAAGTTCTTATCAAAGAGAATAGAGTTGCAGGGGTAAAAACCAGTCTGGGAATTGAAATCAATTCAAAGTCGGTAGTGCTCACCAACGGTACCTTTCTTAACGGAATCATACATATAGGTGAGAAAAACTTTGGTGGCGGCAGGGTAGGGGAGAAAGCGGCTACAGGTATTACCGAACAACTCAAAACATTAGGATTTGAAAGCGGTCGGATGAAGACCGGAACGCCACCAAGGATCGACGGCAGGTCACTCAATTATAAGATCATGGAGGAACAACCAGGTGATGAAAATCCGGGAAAATTCTCCTATACCGATACAACTCCTCTTACAAAGCAAAGATCCTGCTGGATTACCTATACCAACGAGGAAGTACACGCTGTGCTGCGGACAGGCTTTGAAAAATCACCCATGTTTACCGGTCGCATCAAAGGCCTGGGGCCAAGGTATTGTCCGTCTGTAGAAGACAAAATCAACAGATTCGCAGACAAAGACCGTCATCAGATTTTCGTTGAACCAGAAGGATGGAACACAGTAGAAGTTTATGTAAACGGGTTCTCCACATCCTTACCGGAGGACATACAATATAAAGCACTGACTAAAATTCCCGGCTTTGAAAATGCCCGTATGTTTCGTCCGGGATATGCCATAGAATATGATTTTTTTCCACCTACACAACTCAAAAACACCCTTGAAACGCAACTGATCTCCAACCTCTTTTTCGCAGGCCAGATCAACGGAACAACAGGCTATGAGGAAGCCGCCAGCCAGGGGCTAATGGCAGGTATAAATGCGTCATTAGCAGCTCAGGAAAAAGATCCGTTTACACTTAGCAGATCTGAAGCTTATATTGGTGTACTCATCGATGATCTTATTAACAAGGGTACAGAAGAACCCTACAGAATGTTTACATCACGGGCCGAATACCGGACATTGCTAAGACAGGACAATGCCGATATCCGTCTCACAGAAAAAGGCTATAAGATTAATCTGGCCAGTGAGCAGAGACTACAGAATGTAAATAAAAAACTCGC
>JBEBXQ010000066.1:0-26776 GCA_040391535.1 Telluribacter sp.
AATTTACTTGTATTCAGTTTATTAAAAATTTAAAAATCAAATGTAAGTATTTTGTAAGCTTGCAATTTCTCTGTTTTTTGCCGTGTTCGATTAGGTTTGAATAAGTCAAAGCGTGCAATATACTCCGTCTTGATATCCGGGAGACAAATCTCCTCTTACTGATCTTGACTTTACTCTTGTTATCGGGAACGATTAAGCTGAGATGGCGGCGTTATGACCGGAAATTGCGGCTGATAAAAGAGAAAATAAATAATCTAATTTAAATCCTCATCGATGTGATGAACCTCAACAAAATCTTTCATGTTTTTATTGTACTTTCTCTACTCCTGTTGGGGGTAGGTGGCAGGGTGCAAGCACAACAGAACTCCCTTCATTTTGATGGAGTGGATGATTACGTGGACCTGGGAACGCCCTATTTCATGGGCATTACCCAGTTTTCAACTTTTACCTGGGAGGGCTGGATAAAAACCACCGGAACTGCTCATCAGAGTATCCTTTCCAACATGTGGGACAATGAACGTGGATTTGATATTTATCTGAAAGACGGACAATTCAGGTTCCTGCTGAGCAGTATTCATTCGAGAAACTACTATACAGAAGTCTCAACCACAACAAGGGTAAACACTGGAAACTGGACACATCTGGCGGTCAGTTTTACGGCTATGCCCAATAATTATACAGGCTACGGCGTATCCGGGAACGTGAAGCTTTACATCAACGGGGTTCCGCAAACGGTAAATGTGCTTGTCGATAACTTGGGGAGTTCTGATTCCCCCTGGTCGAACCGGCATGTAATTATTGGTGTGCGCAATGGCGTGTACTATCCATTTAACGGAGAAATAGACGAAATGCGTTGGTGGAGTTCGGTAAGAAGCGCTTCCGATATAGCTGCGTCCATGACTAATAAATGTACCATTCGTACCTATGACCAGAACCTTAGGGCGAATTTTGATTTTAATCAGGGAACCGGCGGGGCAAATAATGCCGGCGTTACCACGCTACCGGATAACAGCTCCGATGCAGTCCATGGTACGCTGGTCAACTTTGCGCTGAATGGCAACAGCTCTAACTGGCTGGATGCTTCTGCCAACGGGATATTCCCTGACTGTGCCACAGTAAACGTACGGTTTGTAAAGCCTGACGCTCCGGCCGGTGGTAACGGACTCACCTGGGACCATGCATACAAAACCTTGCAGGCTGCGCTGGAGCAGGTGTTGAGCGAAAATGAAAACGCCCCTGCCGTTACTGAACTATGGGTGGCCAAAGGTACTTATTACCCCGATGAGTGGACCGGGTTTGACAATAACCGCAGCGGCTATTTCAAAATGAGGAATAACCTGGGCATTTATGGCGGCTTTGCAGGAACGGAATCATCCCGTAGCCAGCGGAGCGTCCTGGACAATCCTACTGTTTTGAGCGGTGAAATACAACAGGATGGCAATAATACCAACAATAGCTACTATGTGGTGGCTAACATCAACAATGGTGTAAACAGCTCCGCCATTCTGGATGGATTTACCATAACCGGAGGCTATAATCCATCAGGGATAGGCGCCGGTATGTACAACGAAGGCAGTTCACCCACGGTTCGTAACTGTTATTTTACTGGCAATGCTGCCCTGTATGGCGGGGCTATCGGCAATTCCGGTAGTGTATGGCCGAAGATTGTCAACTGTGTTTTTACAGGAAATACGGCTTATTCAATGGGAGGTGCCATTGCCAACCAGGCAAACAGTTCTACCACCATCATTAACTGTACGTTTTCAGGAAACTCGGCAACGTCAGGTGGGGGAGCTATTCTGAATCAGAACGATTATTCCAGTACCTACAATTCAATTTTTTGGGATAATGGAAGCAGTCCGGTCTTAGGTAGTGGTACCAATTCTGTCGTAGCCAGCTCTATTGTACAAGGAGGATATCCGGGATCGTCTAATATCGACAGAGATCCGCTTTTTGTAAATGCTGCCGAAGGTAATTGGAAGTTATTGCCCTGCAGCCCGGCCATTGATGCAGGCAACAACGGTTATGTAGCCGTAGATGCTACCACGGATATGGCCGGTAATTCCCGCCGTTATGCTAACGGCGTAGTGGATATGGGTGCTTTCGAATACCAGGCCGTGCCCGGTGTAGCCCTGCCTTCGGCGCCCTCGCCACAATTGCTGCCGGCGAGTGCCACAGTGGCCGACCTTACCGCCACCGGAAGCCACCTCGAATGGTTTGAATCCACAAGCGGAGCGGCCCTTAGTCCATCTAAGCAACTCTTTTCAGGTACCTATTATGTAAGGCAATCTGTGGGTAGCTGTGTTGGCCCTTTTTTGCCGGTGCAGGTAAATCTGTATAGTGTTGTAGCCCATATAAAACCTGTAGCTACAGGTTTGGGCGATGGCAGCAGCTGGGATAATGCCAGTAACGACATTCATGCCATGATGGATAAAACCGGTATACAGGAGCTTTGGATCGCGGCCGGAACTTACAGACCCACTGTTATAGGAAGCGGCGGCTACACCGAACACGATATGACCTTTGTGCTGAAAGAAGGTATCCGGCTGTATGGCGGCTTTGCAGGCACGGAAACCCAGCTATCGCAAAGAAACTGGGAAAACCATAAAACCATACTTAGTGGCGATATTGGTGTGCCGGGCGATAGCACGGATAATCTAAGCAACGTAGTGGTGATCGTGGGGAGTCCGGATAATCCCATTACACCTGCCACGGTACTGGATGGTTTTACGGTTACCGGCGGCAATAGCAATAACGGATCCGGTCTGAAAATCAATGGGCAATATGTATCCTACGGGGCCGGAGTAACCAATATCTATGCATCCCCCACACTGAGCAACCTGGTTATCAGTCATAATACCAGTTATTATAAAGGAGGCGGTGTGTATAATGGACATTCTTCACCTCAACTCAATAATGTCACGATCATCCATAATTGGGCCGACTACGGAGCCGGAATGTTTAATGATGAGTATTCCTCACCCGTGATTGACAAAAGTTCCATTACCGGCAATCATTCTTTATATGATGGTGGCGGTATAAACAATTATTACTATTCATCACCTGTCATTACCAATAGTACGATCACCGGTAACCGTGCTGACGACGAGGGCGGCGGTATCTACAGTTATTACTACTCATCACCCGTTATCACCAACAGCTCTGTTTCGGACAATTATGCCGATGACTTGGGTGGGGGTATCTATTGCGGTTTCACTTCGACGGTTGTGGTTACGGGAAGCCTGATCAACGGCAACAGAGCCGGCACTGATGGTGGAGGCCTCTACAATGACAACGGGCTGCTGCTTAGCCTGGAGCGGGTAACCCTCAGCGGGAACAAAGCCGAATCGGGAGGGGCCATTTACAGCAACTATAATTCCCTGCTGGAAATAAAAAACTCCTTAATTACAGGCAATACAGCCGGGGAAGGTGGAGGTATATACAATTCGGGTGCGGTATCGATTGCACTCACCAACCTGACGTTCAGCGGGAACAGCAACTATGCCATCTATAACGACGGCTATTCCTCACCCTCCACGGTAACGATTAAAAACAGCCTTATTTACGGCAACGAAAACGGTATTTTTGAAGGCAGAAACGTAACCTCCATTAGCCACAGCTTGGTACAGGGACAAAGCGGCGGCAGCAACGGCAATGTGGATGGCAGTGTGAATCCGCTTTTTGTCAATGCTCCTGCTTATACCGGAGGGCCTTTCACGGTTGGTGATTATACGGTAATGTCGTGCAGTCCGGTGATTGATGCCGGCAGCGATGCTGATAATACTACTTCTACCGATCTGAAGGGGAATAGCCGCAGATTTGGGGTGATTGACATCGGCGCCTATGAACTGCAAACCACCGCAACAATCCCAACGCTATCGCCTGCCAATCAACAGGTCACCACCCATGTTTTAAACAATGGTAGGGCAACTTTTTCGGACAATTGCAACGTGCTGGCCGCTTTGGAGTCGATGGGCGACAGGCCCGTAGCCGGTGAAGTAACAGCAAAGGTTTGGGTGGATGATTCCCAGCCCGCGCAATATGTAAGGCGGTATTATGAAATCACGCCGGCTGCCGATGCTTCTACCACCACCGGAAAGGTTACGCTGTACTTTACACAGGCAGATTTCGATGCCTTCAACAATGTCAATACCGTCACTTCATTGCCGGCCGATTTACTGATTGAGAAACGGAGCGGACAAAGTTCAGACGGTACGGGGCGCCCGGAAAGCTACGCTGCCTCTGCCGAAACCATATCGGATGTAGAGGTGGTATGGAACAGTAGTGCAGCCCGGTGGGAAGTGAGTTTTGAAGTAAACGGCTTCAGCGGATTCTTTGTCAAAACGACCAGTTCTCCATTACCAGTAAGCTGGATATCGCTTTTGGCCCGAATAAACGACGCTTCCCAGGTAGTGCTGGATTGGCAGGTCAACGAAACGAATTCTTCCCATTACCAGGTGGAAAGAAGTCTGAATGCACGGAATTTTCAGGCGGTGTCCACCGTAGCTGCACAGGGAGACGGTGTGCATCAGTATCGCTTTACCGACACGACAGCCGTGTATGGTACGGTCTATTACCGGATCAGGCAGATAGACCGGAATGGTACCTATAGCTACAGCCAGATCCTGAGCGTATCGGGGACCGAACCTATTGAGTTGAAGGTGTACCCGAACCCGGCCCGGGAACGCGTCACGGTACAGATCGGAAATCGGTATGTGGGAAGCCGGTTAAAGCTGGTCAGCATATCCGGGGTTGTTTTAAAGGAAATCATGGTAAACGAACCAACTTTTACCCTTGATATGACCCTGTATACCCCGGGGATCTATCTGCTAAGTACTGTGGACGGCAAAGTGCTGAAACTGGTAAAACAGTAGGGAAATTAACCGGGTACGCCTGTGAACGGGGTGCCCGGTAAAATCAAATCACATGAGTACGGGTATGGAACTTCCTTTAGCCCGTAAAGTTTACAAATATCGCAGTGTGCAGTTCATTTCTTGTGGCAGAATAGCTTGTCTGACAATAGAGGAAATCTATCCCTCTGATATGAGCAATAACAGGTTCATATACCGTTCTATGACCTTTTCAGAGAAACGTTCTTCTCTATGCCGGCTCAAGTCCATATCAAACAACAATGCGGAAAAATACGTATCCTTGCTGACAGAAGATCCTGGCCTATGGATGGTCCATTCAGATTTGCTTTGTTGAAATGATAATCCTGTAACTAGCCCACACCCTTTCCTTTTAACAATATTTCCTTACCTTGCGTCTGCCGGATGTTTTTTTCTAACTCCGGCTTAACCTTCAGAATAATTTGCAATGCCCTGGAATCCTGATGTATACAACCGGTTTAAAGAGGAAAGATACAAACCTTTCTACGACCTGATAAGCCATATTAAGGAAAAGCCTGATATGCATATTATCGATCTGGGCTGTGGCACCGGAGAACTGACTCAGATACTTGCAGAAAGATTCATAGCAGAAAAGGTCATAGGAATTGATACTTCGGCTGAAATGCTAGCCAAGGCTCCTGATCACAATGATATCTCCTTTATTCAGCGCTCCGTGGAGGAACAGTTAGAAGAAAATGATCAATGGGACTTGGTGGTTGCTAATGCGTCTTTACAATGGGTGGATAATCATCAGACTTTGTTTCCAAAGATCATCTCAAAGCTCGCCGAAGGAGGGCAGCTTGCCGTACAAATGCCTTCACAAAATGAAAACCTGCTTAATCAGCTATTGCTTCATCTTGTACAAATGCCACCTTTTAAGGAAGCACTAGGCGGTTGGGTCAGACATTCGCCTGTATTGTCGTTAGATGACTATACACAATTGTTTTTCAGTAACGGAGCCGGTGAAATAGAGATTTACCAGAAAGTTTACCCGATTATTACGAGATCGTTTGAATCGTTATATGACTTCATATCCGGTTCAGCGCTTGTTCCTTATATGGAACGGCTTGATGGACCTGTAAAGCTACAGTTCGAAAAAGTATTCAAAGAGAGCATATCCCGGCAGTTCAACTCGTCACCCTGCGTATATTCCTTTAAACGAATTATTCTGTACGGCAGATTCTGAAAGGGATTTTATAGATATAATTACATGCCCTCAGAAGAGTGCCACCCGGATAATCCCGGGCATCCGGGTGCAGGAATAACTGTAGAATACCGGTTACTCTGTCAGACCGGTTAGCGGCTAAGTTGGTATTTCATGGGTTACTTTATAGCCGTAATATTGGGTTATTTAACTCATCACCTTCAATTGCTATGAATAAAATCCGGCTTATGCTCTTACTGTGTATGATGTGTGGCATGGCAAGGGCCCAGATCATCGACCCAAAGCAGACTACGAAGAGCAAGGCTACCAACCGGGCCAATAACCGTGTGGATCAGTCTATTGACAAAGGCCTTGATAAAATTGAAGAAGGTATCGGCAGTATTTTCAAAAAGAAAGATAAAAAGCAGAAAAGTAACGGGGAGCAGGAGGAAGAAATACCGGTAGAAAATGAAACTTCGTCGGACGACGTATCAGAATCAGGTGAGGGTGCTACCGGGACAAAACCTTCCGGACAGGTGAAAAGTAATTCAAAATTTGATTTTGTCGCCGGTGAAAAGGTACTGTACTTTGATAACTTTGACCGGCTTAACGTAGGTGATTTCCCGGCTGAGTTCAACACTAATGCATCAGGAGAGGTAGTTATACTGGAAGGTAAAGAAGGGAAATGGCTTAATATGAGCAAAAACGGCTTCTTTCTCCCGGAGAACGTAAAGGCATTGCCGGATAATTTTACCCTGGAGTTTGAAGCCGGGATCAATACAGATCCTTCTAACAATTATTCCGGACTGGGTTTGAATTTTACAACCAATATGGAAGACTTAACAAAGGAAATGTTCTTTTCAAAAGGAACGTCTGTAGTTTACCTGCACCCGGGAGCCAAACAGGCGGATATTCATATCATTCCCAAAAATGGTGTTGAGATGACAAACGAAATTCCTATGCCTCAATGGGATGTTGCCGGTAATAAATTTGTAAAGGTTTCCGTTTGGAGGCAGAAAGGACGATTAAGAGTATATCTGAATGAAAGTAAAATAATAGATGCCCCTCGTTTTTTCAGTGAAACGGAAACCTATTACTCGTCTTTCTTCAGAAGGTTTTTCTATGAATGTGAGCTATATATGACCAATATACGCTACGCTGTAGCAGGTTCTGATATGCGAAGCAAGCTTATTACCGAAGGGAAGTTTGTAACCAACGGTATTCTGTTTGATGTAAACAGTGACCGTATCAGGCCGGAAAGTGATACGGTACTAAAGGAAATCGGAACTGTTCTGCAGGAAAATCCGTCCATTAGCGTAAGGATAGTAGGGCACACCGACAGCGATGGGGCAGATGATGCCAATTTGATCTTATCCCGGAAAAGAGCGGTGTCCGTAAAAAACGCGCTGGTCAGCAGGTTTGGCATTGATGCTGCTTTACTTACCACCGAAGGAAAAGGGGAAAGTGAACCTCTCAATGGAAATAAAAGTCCTGAAGAAAAGGCACAAAACAGAAGAGTGGAATTTATCAGGCAATAAGTAATGTCAGTTCGGGTTTGGAACCCTATCAGTGCTTTGCGTTTAAATTTTGCAGGCTATCTTGCCACCGGACTTAAAATAACCACGAAGTGGTGGCATGATTATAGAAAGTGGAATGATTATAGAAGCTGGAAGAAAATAACGTCCATCCCAAAAATCCTGAAAGGGTGCTATTTTCAGATGCCGGGCTTATCCCCAACTGACGTTAATTCAGAAAACCTCTGACTGTTTTAGCCGGTCACCTCAAATCAAAAAACCACAGGTTGCTCCTGTGGTTTTTTGATTTGATAATCTTAAAAGAATCGCTACTTCTTCATATTCGCCAGGAATTCCACGACATCACGAAGTTCGCTTTTGGATAATATGTCGCCCATCGGAGGCATACTTGAAGGGACATTATCTCTTCTTTCGATCTGACCTGCACTTACCTTGATCAGGTCATTGTCACTGTTTTTAACGGTAAGTTCATTTTTGCTTTCTGCGGTCAGAATGCCACTTACCACGTCCCCGTTTTTCAGGGTCAGTGATACCATACCAAAGCCTGGGGCGATGCGTTTGCTTGGCTCAACAAGGGCATCAAGCAGTTGCTCTCTCGAAAGCTGACTGCCAATGTGGGTCAGATCAGGCCCCACTTCGCCTCCCTGTCCGTTGACAACGTGGCACCGTACACATTGTCCGGCTGAATTGGTATAGAAAAATTGTCGCCCCGCTCTTTCATTTCCACCATATAACGAAACGATGTAGGAGTCGGCCGGGATGGTTTCCGATAGTGAAGCCGTTAGTTTTTCAGATTTTAATCCGGCGACGGTTTCCTGTAATTCCAGTGCAATACTTTTCGATATTTTACCTGTTTTGTAAAGCTGGATCAGCCCGGACAGAATATCCTCTGTTTTGTCCGTCGGGAATTGTGAAAATACTTTCAGCAGCTGCTGTTGCTCATTAATGCTTCCTTTATCAAACACTTTTTTGGTAATGGCCCCGAGTGTTGCTTTGGAAAGCGACAGTTCACCCATCATACTCAATGCCTGAGCTCTTACGAGCTGATCCTTATCGTCCATGCCCGTTTGTAAAGCCTGATCCATTTCTGCATAACCGGTGGCTTTCAGCGCTTTTAAAGCAGCAATCCTGACGTCAGCAGAAGTATTGACTTTTAATTGCGCGGCCAGTTGAGGCTGATACTCCGTCATATTTAATTCGGTGATCAGTTTTGTCAGTGCTACCTGCACCTCCGGAGATTTTTCGGTGGTTAGCTGGTCAGCCAATGATGCCAGTTTTGCTTTGATGGGAGCCGGGTCACGCTTGATTTCACCTCTGAAACGGCCATCTACACGGTCAAGCACAGAAGGGGTAGCCCATGTAGCCAATGCGGCAACAGCTTCGGCGCGGAGGGCGTCATTTACCGATAAGCGACTGGCAAAGTCCTTCACAAGATCAAGCTCTTTATCTCCGCCTACACGAAGAGCGGCATTAATGGCTCTTCTGAGTAATGGCTCGGAAGTGAAGCGGGTTTCAGAAAGAGTTGCAGCCAGTGCGGGTAATGATGCAGGAATGGAATGATCATCGTTGATGGCACGGGCGGCCTCGGTAACGATGTATTCATCCTGGTCTTTCAGGAAAATACTGATTCTTTCGTCCTTCAGTTTTCTTAATACCAGAACAGCAGCAACGCGTAACGACTTTTCCGGACTATTAGCCAGAGCAATCAGCGGTTCGGCTTCACCGATACGGGATAATGCCAGAACACCAGCGTGACGGAGATATAAATCCTGGTCATTATTATCTCTGATCAGGTCAAGAATAGGCGTGACAGCCGTTTTTGCTTTAATTCTGCCCAGGGATTGTGCCGCAAAGAACTTAATTCTCGGATGGGTACTTTTCAATAACGGGATCAGTTCACTACCGGCTTCAGCAATCCGGGAATCACCCAGGATTTTAGCGACCTGTGCTACAATTTCCTCGTCACTGTCTTTTAAAAACGGTAACAAAAACTGAGCGTCAGATTTGTTTGTTGCGGATAATTGCCCGATTCCCCAGATACCATGCACCCTTGCCAGCTGATTTTCTTTCTGAGAAACAGCTTTTTGTAACAGCGGCAGTCCTTTTTTAGTGCGGCTGACCAGTTCAAACTGAGCCTTCTGACGGATTCTCATATCCGGATTAAACAGCAGGTCATAGAGTGTATTCTCTGTTTGCTGCTCATAATCCATTTGAATCAGCCTTTTGGTTTCAGCTCTGAGATCTTTCAGATCATTGGTTTCGTCTGTTACGTCAAGTTTCCAGATTCTGCCATAATTTTTTGTCGCCCAGCCGTTGATCCAGTCGGCAACATATAAGGCACCGTCAGGGCCAAATCTGATACCGGTAGGCAGGATTCCCTGTAGTATATTTTGTTCAGATTTCAGATCAAAAGAAGCCCCTTTGGGTTTGAGATCAAATGCCCAGATGGGAGAGCGTGCCGGATTGCCGACAAATTCCACCAGGAAGAACTTATTTTTCCAGGCGCTGCCCAAAGCAGTTCCCGGATTGTAAACCATTCCGGCAGGACCGTTATGATAGTTCATGATAGGAGGGAGGATATAAGCAGCCTGTCCTTCCCAATGAGGTACATGCAGTTTTTCATCCATCCATACTTTATAGGTATTATTCCGGGGATCAGTATATTTGCCATATTGCCAGTTGGAACGCCATCCGGCGTCCGTACCCTCTACAATATGGACGAGCCTCTCGCGCTCACCGGGGTGGTCTCCGTCATTATCAGAACTGATGATGTTTCCGTATTCGTCAAATACAAATTCATGCGTATTCCGTAAGCCGTGCGCCACAACTTCAAAATCACTTCCGTCAGGATTGGAGCGTACGATAACGCCTTCATTGGCGTAGTCATGATTAACACCTTCAGCTGTTGTAATATTGGCTCCGATATCACCGATTCCCCAGTAAATTTTTCCGTCGGGCCCTTCAACTGCATTGGACATCCCGTGCCCGCTGAATCCGATATGCACTGCATATCCGTGACTGATAGAAGTTTTTTTGTCAGGAATGCCGTCACCATCAGTGTCGAAGAGCCGCCACATATCCGGTGCTACACCAATAAAGAGATCTTTAGCTCTCACGAGCAACGCCCCGGCAACATCTGTTACCTCCTGATAAAAGTCAGAAAGAATTCTTACGGCTTTATCAGCAACGCCATCACCGGAAGTATCTTCAATACGCCATATTTCTTCTTTTTCAATAGCCAGGTCATTCCAGTCGTGGATACCATCTTCGTTAAGATCTCTGAGCCATTCGTTTTCCTGGCTTTTTTCACTCGGGAATGTTTCTCTTAAAAATTTCCGCCGGTCTTCGACATTTTGCAATGAAATGGATTTGGTCATCCAGTCGGTATGGCGCCTTATGTCAAACTCAGAGCGTTTTTGCCGGTTGGTACGCGTCATATAGATTCTTCCCATATCATCAATGGAAATCGCAACCGGATCGGGAGCCAGCGAATCGGACGCCCATAGATCAAGTTTCAGTCCGTCAGCAATGGTAACGGTTGCTTCATCCCGGATCGTTTTAGCTGTTTGTGCAGCTTCTGCCGGATCCAGTTCCACACTCAGAGGTGTGTACTGAATAGGGTCTCCTTTTTGAGTATTTTCGGTGCAGGCTATCAGACAGGAAGCAGCAATGGCAGGCAGAAAAACTTTGGTAAGGGAAGATTTTATAATGGTCATTTAAAAAAGGTTTGTTCTGATTATCTAATGGAATTGTGCAAATATAATTAACGGAAAGTGTGAAACTTCAATTATTGTAAATAATTGAAAGTTATCCGCTATAATATATTTACAGATAAAAGCATGGGTTCTGTTTTTTTCTACTGAATGAACTGCATCAGACTGATGATTATGCAGGGATTCAGGACTGATTCAGTAGCAACCGGGGAATCCGGCGATTGATAATGGTAAAGGTTTGGGTTGATTTTTTCTCATTCAGCATTTTGCTATCTAAAAGGGCAAAATGAAAAAAGGCTGCGTTAGAGCAGCCTTTTTAAGATATAATTCAGTGAAGCAAGGTTATCTGCTTGCAACCAATCTTACTTTAAAATTAATTTCTTTACTGATCAGATCATCTGCTTTACCTGTGTAATTTACATCCCATTGCGTACGTTCAATGTTGAAATCAGCATCGGCTACAAATGCATTATCAGTAGCTTCAGCGATAACAGCCTTGAAAGTAATGTTTTTGGTAATGCCACGTATGGTCAGGTTAGCTGCAACAGTAGCTTCACCGGTAGCTGCATCTACATTTACATCGGTAATTTCCAAAGTTGCTTCAGGATGATTTTCTACATCAAAGAAGTCTCCGCTTTTCAAATGAGTTTCCAGTTTTCCTTTGAACTCGCCTTCTAGATCATGAGATTCCAGTGTAGCCAGGTCAATAACAATAGTACCGCCGGTAAGTTTACCATCGTCAACTGTTACTGTACCGGATTTGATTTTTACTTCACCATTGTGCTGACCTGTAACTTTGTTTCCGAGCCATGCTACTGAAGATGAATCAGGATTAATGGTTAATTCAGTACCTTCTCCTGCAGCTACGTCAGCAGCATCGGAAGTTTCAGCTTTTTCTCCGTCAGGATTGCCAACACATGAAGCAAAAAAGAATGCAGGAACTGTAAGATAAACAAATAGTTTTTTCATTGTTACTGTGTTTTACTTTTTAGTTTAATGATTCATTTTTTTGGTACAATAGTAAGGTATATCCTTGTCTTGGAGCCAAAACAGCTCTGTAAATTGTACCGGCGTTAGGCGTATAACGAAAAAAAGTACGGTCGGGTTTAATTTTCTCTAAGTATTTTTTAAGAATTAGAATATATTGCTGATAACCAGTCATTTATCGTTTATTTATTTTCTGTTTGGGACTAAACGTCGTCAGCTTGAGCAGAAATTTTTCCAAAGCGATACATAAATGTCATTCCTACAAAACGATTGGTTCTTTGCCAGAGTGAGTTTTGAAGATAAGTAGCTGACTGCAATTCGCTTTTGTAAATTCTGGATAGAAAAATATCCTGAAGATTAACCGAAAGGGTTGCCTTACGATTGAGCAAATCACGCCTTAAACCCATGTTGGCCACAAAAACTCCTTGTCTGGTACCCTGCGCAATGGCTCTTGGCCCTTCGTAATTAAGAAAAGCGGAGGCTCTTAATTTAAGGGGCAGATCAAGAAAAGCGTTCAGGTTGCCTGAGTAACTCCAGTTTTTGTTATCGATGTCGGCAAGCGGAGAAACTACTTCCGTCCTGAACACCCGGCCACTGGCGTTTAATTTTAACTTTTCACTGATTTTGGTAGAAAAGTCAGTCTCAAAACCATAGGCAGCTTCACGCCCTACGTTAGCAAACTGAGTATAGGAAATACCTTCTTCATCAATGCTTCTGACCTGGGTGATGGCATTATTGCTGTAGTCTACAAACAGGGAAGGCCCCCAGCCACCATCCTGTTCATAATGGGAATAGCCAAGTTCGGCTTTATGTATGAATTCTGGCTGCAGGTCCGGATTTCCGGAACGGATATTTCTTGGATCGGAAATGTCAGTAAACGGATTCAGCTGGCCGGAAGACGGGCGTTGTGCACGGCGGCTGTAATTCAGTTTCAGTTGCTTTTCCTCGGTTAGCTTGCGTGTAATGGCCAGTGAGGGAACAAAAGTGGTGAAATTAACAGAATAGACCTGATTTTTGCTGATCTGGTCTATGTCCTGGGTTACATTGGTAAGCCTCATCCCACCACGGATTCCCCAGTCATCTGATTTCTGGGTAAAGGTAACAAAGCCGGTATACAGAGCATCGCTGTAACCAAATTCGTTACTTGCATTTTCATTGAAATACAATTCATCAGTTTCAGGATCTACCGTAAAGAACTGATTGTTACTGTAGCTTTTATTCAACCGGGTTCTTACACCGGCTTCCAGTGTTGAATTTTCAGCCACGGGCCATTCGTAATCTGCATTAAGGAAAATGGAATGGTTGTCGCCATTACGTTTATTGTTCTGAAGGAGCTGGTATTCAGCCCAGTCACTTTTCTGTTCAAAATCTGAAACACCGTCATTGGCACCGTTTGAATAGTTCGCATTAAATGAAAAAGTGTGTTTTTCTTTAAATGTATGTTTATAGTCAAAATTGGTGCTTATGTTATGGCTGCCGTTGCTGCTTAGTGACGTACGGTTAAAAGCGTACAGTAAACTATCAGCAATATTAACTGTGCGGTTTTCATTCAGACTGAAATTTTCTCCGGAATGATCTGAATAGTTAACACCGACAGAAAAGCTGTTTTTGGCATCAGGATCAAATGAGATTCCGACACGGCCAAAGTAATTCATATTATCGTTGTTCCCGTTCCCCTCCTGGGTTAAGGTAGTAGGCGCATCGCCCAGCAGGTTCTGACGGTTCATGTTTCTTTCAAAAGTCTGGTAGTGACGGTTGACATTACCAGAAGCATTATATGCCCATTTTCCCCGCTTCATGTTAAAATAACCCGATAGGTTGTTGTTGTTCTGCGAGCCAAGCGTCGCTCTTACATTCCCGCTGATACCGGTGATTCTGCTTTTCTTGGTAATGATATCGATTACTCCTGAAACACCATCGCCTTCGTATTTGGCAGAAGGTGTGGTAATCACTTCAATTCTTTCAATCAGTTCGGACGGGAAGGACTGGAGCACGGTGGTTACATCGTTTCCGTATAAAGTAGATGGTTTTCCATCAATCAGAACGATGATATTCCCTTTTCCTCTTATTTGCGGCGAACCGTTTTCATCAAGGGAAACCGCCGGGATTTTTTCCAGGATTTCACTTGCGTTATTACTGGTAGCAAGAAGGTCTTTCCCTACGTTAATGATTTTTTTATCAATATCGGAGACAATCATTGTTTTTTCACCCCTGACGATCACCTCCTGAAGCAATTGTGATTCCGGAGAAATGGAGATGACGTTGACATCAACTATCCCGCTTTCTGTGGCAACATTTACATTAGGATGAAAAAGGGTTTCGTAACCTACGAGTGTCACTTTAAGCATATAGTTGCCAGGGCTAACCTGTGCTATGCTGAAAATACCGTTTTCGTCTGCTGTTGCCCCGTCTACCAGAGTAGAATCGGATTTCAACAGGGCGACTGTTGCAAAACTGGCCGGTTCACTTGAGCCTTTTACCATTACTTTTCCGATAATCTGATGCTCTTTCAGTGTCTGAAGTTGACGCTTTACCGGTTTGCCAGCATAAGAAGGGTAATTTATGGCTGCGCTTGTAAACATGATGCCACCCAGCAAGATCAATCCTGTTAAATTCCGTATCATTGATATTTTTAATTTTTTTGTATTCTCTCTATATAAAGTACGAATAACTCTTTTTATTCTTGTCCTGAAAGAGTTATTTTTAGTATTTTTTATTGTTTTTTGTTTTTTACATACGTTTCCAGCCACTGATCCATTTCCCAAAGCATATGCAGGAGCGATTCACGGGCTGCATAGCCATGGCTTTCATAGGGTAGAATCACCAATCGTGTGGTGGCACCCATTCCTTTCAGTGCAGCATAATATCGCTCACTCTGCATCGGAAATGTACCTGTATTATTATCTGCTTCTCCGTGGATCAGCAACAACGGTGTCTTCATTTTATCGGCATTCATAAAAGGAGACATCGCGTTGTATATATCCGGAGCCTTCCAGTAAGTCCGTTGTTCATTCTGAAAGCCAAAGGGTGTTAAAGTTCGGTTATAAGCTCCGCTACGGGCAATACCGGCTGTGAACAGGTTACTGTGTGTTAAAAGGTTAGCTGTCATAAATGCGCCATAGGAATGCCCCCCCACACCTACACGTTCCGGGTCTGTTACGCCCAGGCGCACACCTTCATCAATGGCAGCTTTGGCACTGGCTACGAGTTGTTCCACATAAGTGTCATTGGGTTCTTTATCTCCTTCACCTACAATAGGAATAGCTGCATTGTCTAAGACAGCATACCCTCTTGTAACAAACGCGGCTGCTCCCTGATAACTGATCCGGTTAAAACGGTACGGTGAACCACTTACCTGTCCGGCTGAGCTTTTGTCCTTAAACTCTCTGGGATAAGCCCAAAGGAAAGTAGGCAGCGGGCCATCTTCTTTTTTATATCCGGCAGGCAGATACAGGGTGGCTGACAACTCAACCCCATCGTTTCTTTTATAACGCAGTATTTCTTTCTGCACTTTCTGAAACTCCGGATAAGGGTGTGGAAACTGTGTAATCTGGGTCAGCGGATTTTGTTTTTTAGTCGCTTTAAGGTTTCTAATGAAGAAATTGGGGCTTTCTTCGGGTGTTTCGCGGGAAGTCAGCAACAATAGTTTTTCTCTGTTCAGCACGGCATAAAGCTGTTCAAAAACGGGAGCTTCAGAACGCCACAACCGTTTAGTGGTTTTGGTAGTCAGATTAAAAAGGTCAATAAACGGCCTGTCGCCTTCCTCAGATGCTCCTTCTCCGATCAGCAAAAGATTCCCTTGTTTGTCAATATCCAATCCATATCGTCCGAATTGGTTTTTGGCGAGTACAGGTGACCCGGGTGCATTATAGCGGTCTTCGGATGATCTGTCAAATAAAGTGACAGCAGGTGTCTGCTGTGTAGGGTCAATCAGTTTTGTAATGGTTTTCCGGGTTTTCCACCATCCTTCATGAACGAGGGCCTGACGGCTGTTGCCCCATGTTATACCACCGATTCTTATCGGAGAAGAATGCAGGCTGACGGGTTCAGCAGTAAACGGAGCTTCAAGTGTATAAGCAATATCTCTGATTTCCGCCTCATTTCTGACATTGCCTCCGTCGGCTGCTTCGATCCAGCAAAGAGTCGCCGGAGCATCTGACCGCCAGCTGAAATTTCTTCGTCCCGGGGTTACGTCGTCTCTGTTCCAGGGAACGTTTTCAACGAGTGGTTTCTGGTATAGTTCCTTAACCAGCTTTCCGTCCGTTGTGATTATGTTGATCTGAGCTGGGAAATAATACGCGGGAACCAGATAAGAATAGGGTTTTTTCAGTGCGTAAGTAAGAATGTATTGTCCATCAGGCGAAATGGCAACTCCGGAAAAAATACCTGTGTCAGCAATTTTTACTGCCCGGCCATCCAAAGAAACACGGGCCAGCTCGGATGAGAAATAATAGTCAAACAGTTTTTCATCCTGAGCATTTTTAAGCAAATCCTGATAGGTAGGTGCCATGGTTTCTTTGCCGATGTTCTCCTGAATGGTGGGTCCTGACGGGACTCTTGAAAGTACAGGAGCTTCTCCTCTGCCTGACGGCGGGCGTTTGATGATCAGGCTCTGGCTGTCCTGGCTCCATACAAATGGGGCTCCGTAAACGGCATTCACTTCAATCCCTGGCAAAGGGCTTACGTTGCCTGTCGAAATATCCAGAATATAAACCCTGATTTTATCATCTTCGGTGTGACACAGTGCAATCTTTGTTTCATCAGGTGACCATGAAATGTGGCTCAGCAGTGGTTGAGCGGGTAATCCGGTTACCTGTGTCTCCTCAAGCGACCTGAGGTTTTTTATTTTAAGGTTAATATAATAGCCTGCGCGGCTCGGGCCGTTGTTGGCAGGGTTTAAACGGATTCCGGCCAGTCGTAGCTCAGGTTGGGAGAGCTCAGCGATTCCAGGTTGTCCGGCACGTTCGAGAATCAGCATCAATTCGCCCTTGCTGTCCAGTCTGACATCAGGTGTTACAGGGGCATTGACCAGTGTGGCCAGAGCCGCCGGTGGTGTCTGGTATTGTGGTATAATCTGTGCAGAAACTTTGGTGATCAGACTGGCTGCAGTCATAAGTGTAAGAATTGCTTTTAAGTTCATAGCCTGAATGCAAATGATGCTATATTACTTATGTATATTAAACAGGAATGGCGAAGAAGATCAGAACAGAGACCTGAGCCGGAAAGAGGAGAGCGGTACCAGCGTACCGCTCAAAAGATAAGGTAAACCGTGTGGATGATTAACCCAGACGATTGATGCAATTCAGGTCTTCAAAAGCACTTTTCAGGCGGGCTACCATACTTTCTTCACCTTTACGCAACCATGCTCTCGGATCATAGTATTTCTTATTAGGAGCGTCCGGACCTTCAGGATTGCCTAGCTGTGTTTGAAGATAACCTTCATTAGCTTTATAATAGTTCAGAACACCTTCCCAGGTAGACCACTGCACATCAGTATCAATATTCATTTTGATGGCACCGTAACTGATGGCTTCTCTGATTTCCTCACGAGTTGAGCCTGATCCTCCGTGGAATACGAAGTTGACAGGAGCTTCTGCTGTATTGAATTTATTCCGGATATAATCCTGAGAATTTTTCAGAATGACAGGCTGTAGTTTTACGTTACCAGGCTTATAAACGCCATGAACATTACCAAACGCAGCCGCAATCGTAAAATCAGGGGATATTTTGCTCAGTTCTTCGTAAGCATACGCCACCTCTTCAGGCTGTGTATATAGTTTAGAACTGTCTACGTCTGAGTTATCCACGCCGTCTTCTTCACCACCTGTTACACCCAGCTCTATTTCAATAGTCATGCCGATTTTGGCCATTCTTTCAAAATATTTGCAGGAGATTTCGATGTTTTCTTCGATAGATTCTTCAGAAAGATCCAGCATATGCGAGCTGAACAAAGGCTTACCGTACTGATCGAAATATCTCTCGCCAGCTTCCAGAAGGCCGTCAATCCATGGTAAAAGTTTTTTGGCGCAATGATCTGTATGCAATATTACAGGTACATTATAATAAGGGGCAAGATGATGTACGTGCTGTGCTCCGGATACAGCCCCTGCAATAGCAGCCTGCTGATTCGCATTGGAAAGGCTTTTCCCTGCATAAAATATAGCACCACCATTTGAAAACTGAACAATCACCGGACTGTTCACAGCCTGCGCAGTTTCCATTACGGCATTCACTGAATCTGTACCAACGACATTTACTGCCGGCAAGGCATAATTGTTTTCATTCGCATGACGAAAAATATCACTCACGGCCTGGCCGGTAGCAACTCCTGATTCAAATCTGAAAGAAGCTTCGCTCATAATTGTTTGGGTATTTACAGTAATTATTATAACTATCTTTGCGAATGGCACATTTTGCAGTCACAAATTGTTGCAATTTAGTTAATTTAAGTAAAATTTAATCATCCGGGTCTTTTACAGTTTCAAAAATTCCGGCCCGTGTAGTAATTATGACCAAGACACAATATTATAAAACAGTGCTGATGGCCTGTACGATTGCCTTTTTTATTCTTTGGTATCTGGAGTATCAGCGGACTACACTGGTCGAAAGTTATTGGCTTGCCTTAGCTGCCTTAGCTTGTCTGATGGGTTATCAGTATGTCAGAATGAGCTCGCCCTCGGGTGGAAAGAAGAGCAGCACTTCCGGAAAGGTACAAAATCAGCAATCAGTAACTCCTTCATCTTCCAAAAAGAAAAAATGACTCCACTGTACATTATACCGGCGTTCTCTCTGATTTTTCTTGCTTCCTATTTTTATCTGGTCAAGAGTAAAAAACCTGTTATGGCTACCGATATTACCCGCCGTAATGAAACTGAGCTTGCTGAAGATATTTACTGGCAGCGTATGTTGCGGATGACTGTGCTCGGACTGGTTATGGCTTCGTGTTTTTTCTTAACCGGAGTTATTGAAAACTATATGCCGGGTAATGTTTGGCTTGCAGGCGGGCTGGTTTTTGCGGGTATGATTCTCACGTGGTTATTGTCCGGTATTTTCTGGAAAGGAATTCATGTGATGTTTCCTGCTTTTTTTGACAACGGAAATATACAGGTGCGGGTTGCTGAATGGCTGTTTACTCCGGTTTACTGGCTTTTTGAACCCGTTGAAATGCTGATCAGGAAAAAGGAGCAGAGGTTGCTGCTGGAAGAAAACGGCCATGAAACAGAGTCGGATGAGCTGGAGAGAATTGATGAGCAGATGTATCGTAATGCGATTGGCTTTAAGGATGTGCGTATCAGGGATTGTATGATTCCGCGTACCGAAATTACGGCAGTGAGCATTGATGATGATGTGGAAGATCTGCGGCAGGCTTTTATCTCAAGCGGGCATTCAAAGGTAGTGGTATACCGCGAATCGATTGATGATGTAGCCGGATACTGTCATGCGCTGGCTATGTTTCGCAAGCCTAAAAATATCGCTTCGATAGTAACTCCGGTTCTGATTGTTCCCGAAGCGATGCCGGCAAATGACCTGATGCTTAGGTTTCTGGAGGAAAGAAAAAGCCTCGCACTGGTTGTGGATGAATTCGGCGGGACATCCGGACTGGTAAGTGTGGAGGATATAGTGGAGCAGGTCTTCGGGGAAATTCAGGATGAATATGACATAACAGAAGACTGGATCGAACGGAAAATAGATGAAAATACCTATATGCTGAGTGGAAGGCATGAAATTGATTATCTTAATTCCCAGTATGGATGGGAACTTGAAGAGGGTGAATATGATACACTTGCAGGTATGCTGATTCATATCAACGGTGATTTCCCGGCAGTGAATGATGAAATAGAATCAGGTCCCTACCATTTTACGATTGTTTCCATGCAGGATACCCGAATCGACCTGATCAGGTTAAGTATCAGGAAAGATCAGGCGTGATGTTGGATTGGAAGTAAAAAAGTCGGAACTTTGCGCTTTATTTTCACTATTTAATAGTTAAAGAAAACAGAAAATTAGACCAAATGGCACAGGTGAGTTGTTCGTTTTGCGGGAGAAGAAAGAATGAGGTGGATTTACTGTTGTCCGGTATTGATGCACACATTTGTAATCAGTGTATCATGCAAGGCTATCAGGTGGTCATGGAGGAGATTACTCCCAAGGACAGAAAAGATAAAAAATCGAAGTTACCCAAGCTTAATCTGCGCCCGCCGCTGGAAATGAAGAAATTTATAGACCAGTATGTGATTGGCCAGGATGAAGCGAAGAAAACTTTGCTGGTTGCAGTTTACAACCATTATAAAAGGTTGTCCCAGGAAAGCCAGGATGATGATGTGGTTATAGAAAAGTCCAATATTATTATGGTGGGGGAGACAGGTACAGGTAAAACTTATCTGGCCAGAACCATCGCCAAAATACTGCAGGTGCCGTTTTGTATTGCTGATGCCACAACAGTTACGGAAGCAGGGTATGTAGGAGAAGATGTGGAAACGATTCTCACACGTTTGCTGCAGGCTTCTGATTATAACGTAGAAGCTGCGGAAAGAGGGATCGTGTATATTGATGAGATTGACAAGATTTCGAGGAAATCGGATAATCCGTCCATTACCCGCGATGTAAGCGGGGAAGGGGTACAGCAGGCGTTACTCAAATTGCTGGAAGGCTCCATTGTAAACGTGCCACCACAGGGAGGACGTAAACATCCTGATCAGAAAATGATTGCGATCAATACCGAAAATATCCTGTTTATCTGCGGAGGTGCTTTTGACGGAATTGACAGGCATATAGCTAAAAGGATTAATACCCGACCGATAGGGTTTTCAGGAGATAGCTCTATTATTGAAATTTTCGATAAGGGTAATCTGATGCGTTATGTGACAGCACAGGATCTGAAATCATTCGGACTCATCCCTGAACTGATCGGTCGTCTGCCGGTGCTTACGCATCTGGACCCGCTTGATGGCGATGCTTTGAAACAAATTCTGAGTACTCCGAAAAACGCACTGGTGAAACAGTATCAGAAGCTTTTCAGAATGGAAGGGATTGAGTTGAAAATTGAAGAAGATGTCCTTGACTTTATTGTCGAACAGGCTGTGAACTACAAGCTGGGTGCCAGAGGATTAAGAGCCATCTGTGAATCTATTATGAAGGATGCTATGTTTGAGCTTCCGTCGAAAGAAGGTGTGAAGGATTTTGTCCTGACGCTCGATTATGCCAAAGAAAAGTTTGATAAATCGTCCATGTCGCTGTTACGTTCAGTAGCATAACCTGGATTACTCATAACTGAAAACGGCAGATTCTACAGAAGAGTCTGCCGTTTTTATTTGATACCTCCCAGCTGATTTAATATCAGTTCGGGTTTAGAACCCTTTCACCGCTTCGCGGTTAATTTCCTCTTTTTCTATAATCCTGTCATTCCTTCGTACTTAGAATAACCACGAAGTGGTGGCATGATTATAGTATAGAAAGTGGAATGATTATAGAAACAGGAAGAAGATAACATTCATAAAACCCGAAAGGGTAATATTTTCAGATGGGGAGCTTATTCCTGACTGACGTTAAAATTGGCTGTAAATCAGTATTTCATGGCTGGGGTATGTTTTAGAAATTGCATCATCGTATTTCAGCAATACAATCCATTTATTTTAAAATCCTTTAGACGCTATGAAAAAATCAGCATTGATGATATTCACACTGATGTTAGTCAGCATGGCCACTTGGAGCCAGCAGGGTAGCTTTGCCAGAGGGCAGAAGGTATATCTGACCGGAGATTCAAAAGAAATCGTAGAGGAAATCAGGCAGGGTCTTCAGGAGTGGGGATACTGGCAGGTCGTTTCCGGTGCAGACGAGGCTGATTTTAAAATGAATGTGCTGGTAAGTGTTTCGGGTGGTGTTACCTGGACATCTTGGGGTGGGAAGTCCATTGGTTTGACAGCCGTTCTGACAAAAGGAGAACAGCGTTGGAATTCCCCTCATTACAAGGCCAGCCCCAACGGCAGCAATAGTTTTAATTCACAGCGCGCTGCCGTAAGGAAACTGGTCAATGGGCTAAAGAAGCAATACCGCTAGAAGCCGTATTGCTTCTTTGGGGCTTTTCATAGGGATAGGGCATACCCGGAAGATAATAATATAACCATATACAGGTTTACAGGTTACTTCAGATAATGTAAGATTTCATTAACCATATCAGCTGATCCGATAAACAGGGGAGCACGTTCATGGACCGAAACCGGTTTTATATCCAGTACCGGGTAAGCGCCGTTAGTCGCAGCACCGCCCGACTGCTCTGCAAGAAAAGCCAGCGGGTAGCATTCGTATAATAAACGCAATTTTCCATGCACACTGTTTTGGGTAGGAGGGTACAGATAAATACCGCCTTTAAGCATATTTCTGTGGAAGTCAGCGATCAGAGATCCGATGTATCGTGCCGTATAACCCGAATGCTGACATTTTCGGATATATTCCTTTACTCCGTTTGCGTAACTGTTTATATATCCGTCGTTGAGCGAGTAAATCTCGCCTTTCTGCGGACATTTTATATTTTTATGGGAAAGGATAAATTCCCCTAATGAATAATCATATGTAAATCCGTTAACACCGCTGCCGGTTGAGTAAACGAAAATGGTGGATGATCCGTAAAGGATATAACCTGCTGCTACCTGTTTTCTGCCTCCCTGAAGGAAATCTGCTATGGTCGCTTTGCCTCCGATCGGGGTTACACGCCTGTAAATCGAAAAAATGGTCCCTATAGAAACATTCACATCAATATTGGACGATCCGTCGAGAGGGTCCATCGCTACAACATATTTGCCGTTGTCGTTACCTGTATAAATGATCTCTTCATCTTCTTCAGAGACAATGGCGCATACTTCTCCACCGTTTTGCAGGGCTCTCAAAAAACGGATATTGGCAATCACATCCAGCTTCTGCTGATTTTCCCCCTGAACATTTGCCGCACCCACGCCCCCTGATAAATCCACCAGTCCGGCACGGTTGACTTCTCTGTTAATGATTTTCCCTGCCAGCGCGATGTCACGTAATAACTGTGACAGTTCGCCGGTAGCATAAGGAAAGGCACTTTGCGCCTTGTTAATAAACCGGTCCAGCGTAACCCCTACCGGCAACGCGAGTTCCTGAATTGTTTTTTGTGTCAATTTCTGAGTAAACATAATGGTTTAATACAATTACTTATTAAGTGATAACCGTGAAATAGAAACAGGTACAGTAATAACAAAACTTCAGGAATAGGAGGAAGGGTATGTCTGTTGAGGGTTATAAAGAGGATAAATGTGAATATCCGGGATTGTAAAAATGAAATTTGCTTAATGCCTGATCAGCAACGTCCATACGGGAAGTTACTATAGATAAAGACGAGTCTTATACAGCTTCTCCCTTAATAATATCATTTTTTATTTTCCCGGCTGGTGTGGTAAATCCGGGCAAAGCACAATTTTGATTCTTTTTTCGGCATCAGAAGGTTTGATTTTTCATGAGCGGCTGATACTTCCAACAGGATCTGATGCCATTGCTTTAATAGATATATTTTATTATCAGATAAGTGCAAAAGTAAGATACATTTTGCTAACGCAGAAAAATATTTTTTAAATAATCTACTAAATCTATATAGTAATATCAATTACGTTCTTATATTTGAAAAATTATTGAAATGAAGGTTTTGAAAAAAGCCTGTTTTTTTTGAAATAAATATATTTAAATCTATAGAAATGGTAGAAATATAGATTCTGCCTTTTGTAAACGCCGTCTATTTGAAACAATCAATTTACTATTAATATGAAGAGAATAAAGCTATTGTTCAAACTGGTCTACACCACAGGATTTTTCTTCCTTCCTTTTATTATCAATGCTCAGGAACAGCGTATCATCAACGCTACCGTACATGGTAAGGTAGTGGATGCGTTTACAAACGAAGCGCTTGTGGGGGCATCCGTTTACATTAAAGGTGTGACTAATGGAGTGCTGGCGGATGTAAATGGCGAGTTTAGTCTGGTAACCGGCCAGAAATTACCGTTTACTCTGGTGGTTTCGTTTGTAGGGTATGGTAATAAGGAAGTGCTGGTTGATAATCAGGGGCCTGTTGAGATTCAGCTGGAACCGGTGACTGGCCGTCTTGAGGATGTCGTAATTTCGTCCCGCCGCCGGCAGGAATCTGTTCAGGACGTACCGATTCCCATTGCGGTGATCAGGGGTGCGGCAGCTGAAGATGCCGGGGCTTTTAATGTGAACAGGCTTAAGGAACTTGTACCTACCGTACAGCTCTATTCTTCTAATCCGCGTAATACTACCCTGAATATAAGGGGGCTTGGTTCTACTTTCGGGCTTACCAATGACGGAATTGACCCGGGTGTAGGATTTTATATTGACGGGGTATATTTTGCCCGTCCGGCTGCCACAACACTTGATTTTATTGATATTGAGAGGGTAGAGGTTTTGCGCGGGCCACAGGGCACTCTGTTTGGTAAAAATACCACTGCTGGAGCGTTTAATATTACAACACGCGGACCAAGCTTTACGCCGGGCGCCAGTTTTGAGGTTAGCTACGGGAACTACGGATACGTACAGGCAAAAGCTTCCCTGACCGGCCCGATAAGCAAAAAACTGGCCGGAAGGGTTTCATTTTCCGGAACTCAGCGGGATGGCGTACTTTATAATGTACGTACTGATAAGCCTGAGAATGATATTAATAATCTTGGTTTCAGAGGACAGTTACTGTACACTCCGTCTGAAACGGTAAAAATAACCCTGGCCGGTGATGCATCTTCGCAGAAACCATCGGGTTATGCTCAGGTCGTTGCAGGGGTAGTGACTACTCAGCGGGCAGGTTACCGGCAGTTTAACCAGATTATTTCAGATCTGAATTATTCTCTTCCGAGTACCAATCCTTTTGACAGACTTATTGACACGGATTCACCCTGGAGATCCGGTAATCAGTTGGGAGGGGTATCGCTTAACGTTGATGCCAAAATCGGACAGGGGACACTTACTTCCACCACAGCATGGCGCTACTGGAACTGGGATCCTTTGAATGACCGTGATTTTACAGGACTGCCGGTTTTGTCTAAATCACAGGCAACTTCAAGACACGAACAATGGAGCCAGGAAGTTCGCTATGCCGGAAATCTCTCATCCCGCATCAGCGGTGTGGTAGGGGTGTTTCTGATTGGCCAGGATTTAAAAACCGATCCCGTGCATATTGAAGAGTCAGGTGCTGCCCAATGGCGGTTTTCACAAAGCTCAACCAGTGAATTATGGAAAACTCCGGGCCTTCTGGAAGGTTACGGCATAAGAACGACCTCCCGACTGAAATCTTTCGGTGCGGCTGTATTCGGACAGATTGACTGGGCTATCACGGAGAAACTGCATCTGATGCCAGGTGTACGATTTAACTATGACAAAAAAGATGTCGATTATAGCAGGCAAACCTACGGTGGACTGGAAACCTCTGATCCTGAATTACTGGCTATTAAAAACGCGGTTTACACCAATCAGGCGTTTCAGGTAAATGCTTCTGAAAATAATTTTTCCGGACAACTGACGCTTGCTTATAAAGCCTCACAGCAGCTTAATGCATTCGCGACGGTTTCCAATAGTTATAAGCCGGTAGGGGTTAATCTGGGTGGTTTGCCAACTTCCGGAGGAAATGTAATGATCGAACTGGCAAAAGTAAAACCTGAATATGTGACGCACTATGAAGTGGGATTAAAAAGCCGCCCTACCAAGCTGTCTATTTTGAATGTCACTTTATTTAATACGGAAATCAAGGATTTTCAGACGCAGGTACAAACCGCCGAGGTGGGAGTTAACAGAGGGTATCTGGCCAATGCGGAGCGCGTCAGGGTAACGGGCCTTGAGCTTGACGGAAATATCAAAGTTTCAGAAATTTTATCTTTTAACGGATCAGTAGCTTATACTGATGGCAAATATGTTTCTTTCAAAAATGCTCCTGTTCCGCTTGAAGAAACCGGCGGGGAGTCGGCCTTTAAAGATATTTCCGGCGGTGCTTTACCAGGTATTTCCAAATGGGCGGGTTCTGTTGGCGGCGATGTAAGCATACCCGGAAAGCTGATCGGGTTGAAGGGTAAATATGTTGTAGCACTGAGCAGTTATTCACGTTCGTCTTTCTCTTCAAGCCCTTCTCCTTCGCAGTATCTTAATATTGACGGGTACAGTATTATAAACGGACGGGTTGGTTTTAATGCCTCTAACGGTATTACTGTTTTGGTATGGGGACGCAATTTGTTCGACAAAGATTACTTTGAGCAGTTGTTACCGGCCGCTGGGAATGCCGGTCATTATGCCGCAGTACTAGGAGATCCCAGAACATATGGAGTTACATTGCGTTATTCATTCTGACGAAGCTGAAATAATACTATAGCTGAAATTTTGACGGGATGCAGGTTAAATCTGCATCCCGTTTTTATGAAATTACTTTAAGTAACCGGTCGCTGCTGAGAAGGAGTTTGGGCCCGGATCTTATGAAATCAGCACTGTAATATTCAGGTC
>JBEBXQ010000067.1:0-26303 GCA_040391535.1 Telluribacter sp.
GCCTGCTATCTTACATAAGCGATGCACATACTCCTGATAAGCCTGGGGGTCATTGATGAGCAACATGGCTTTGTCGGGGCGGAAAGTCGGTAATACCTTGATCTCAAAACCGCTGTCTTTTATCTGCTGATGGTATTCCAGGGAGTCGGCCGGGTCGTCGGTAGTGCATACTACCTTTACATTCATTTTGCGAAGCAAATTCCTGACACTGAACTCAGGTCTTTTCAGCTTGGCCGAGCATTCGTCAAATATTTCGCGGGCTGTATGTTTATTCAGCAGAATATCAATATCAAAATAACGCAGTAATTCCAGGTGGGTCCAGTGGTACAAGGGATTACGCATCGTATAAGGTACCGTCTCAGCCCATTTTTCGAATTTCTCATAATCATCAGCATCGCCTGTACAATAGACTTCGGCCACACCGTTTGTACGCATGGCACGCCACTTATAGTGATCCCCATACAGCCATATCTGCGTGATATTTTCAAACTGCCTGTCTTCAGCAATCTGATCGGGCGGCAGGTGGCAATGGTAATCGATGATGGGCATATCACGGGCGTAATCGTGATATAACTGAGAGGCTGCCTCTGATTTCAGAAGGAAATTATCAGTAATAAAGGTTTTCTGTACAGCAGTCATGATATGAAAATAATCTGTATAATTAAATGTTGTCTTTTTACAGAAGTAAAGATTTGCGAATGCCAAGTTCCAGGCCTCTGAGCTCTGCCAGTCCTCTCAGCCGGCCAATGGCAGTATATCCGGGATTCGTTTTTTTATCCGGCCGGAGGTCATCCAGCATCCGGTGGCCGTGATCAGGTCTGAACGGCATCCTGAGATCGGTACGACCTTCGTCCGCACGTCTTTTCTGTTCCTTTACAAGTGCTTTCATAACGCCATACATATCTACGTCACCCGTCAGATGGTCTGCTTCATAGAAACTGCCGTCGGGTTCGCTTTTGGTAGCGCGCAGGTGAATGAAATGGATCCGGTCTCCAAAGCGTTCGATCATTCCGACCAGATCGTTATCGGCTCTTACACCATAAGAACCGGTACAGAAACACAGGCCGTTTGATTTACTTTCACTTGCGTTCAGCAATCCTTTTGCATCATGCTCAGTACTCACAACACGGGGAAGACCTAAAATCGGATACGGCGGATCATCAGGGTGAATACTTAGGCGGACACCGGCTTTTTCGGCCTCGGGGGCAATTTCCCCGATAAACTGATAAAGATGGTTTCTGAGCACTCCGTCATTAATATGCTGATAAGTGGCCAGCACATCCCTGAATTCTTCAATAGTGAAACTTTCTTCAGACCCGGGTAAGCCGGCAATAATATTCCTGATCAGTTTATGGATTGCAGCATCATCTGCAGCATCAAACCATCTCCTGGCATTTATTTTCTGCTCCTCTGAATACTCTGCTTCCGCACCGGAGCGGTTCAGCAGATAAAGATCGAAAGCTGCAAATTGAGTTGCGTCGAACCGGAGGGCTGTAGAACCGTCGGGCATAGGCGCGTCCAGATCGGTACGGGTCCAGTCGAGAACCGGCATAAAGTTATAGCAAACGGTGTCAATTCCGCAACTACCCAGGTTATGAATGGATTCGATATAGTTGGCTATATACTGTCTGTAATTACCTGTCTGGGTTTTGATAGCCTCATGAACAGGAATACTTTCCACAACCGACCAGGTAAGCCCGGCTTCTTCAATCAGGTTTTTTCTTTTGAGAATTTCCTCTTTTGACCAGACTACTCCGTTGGGAAGATGATGTAAAGCACTGACAATGCCGGTGGCACCTGCCTGGCGGACATCGGCCAGTGAAACAGGGTCATTTGGACCATACCAACGCCATGTTTGTTCTAGTGACATAGTATTTTGTAATAATTGTGGTTTAATAAATTAAGCAACGAGCCGCGAAGCAGGTAAATGCTCCCGCAGAACTTTCAAAGCCCGACCCATTTGTGTTTCTACCGTTTTAACGGAAATTTTTAAACGATCCGCAATTTCCCGGTAACGCAGGCCTTCTTCACGGCTCAGGCGGAAAATCAACTGACATTGTCTTGGCAGGCTGTTGATACAGCTTTCAATTTTTGTATAAAATTCGTCAAAAACAATTTCCTCGAGCGGATTATACTGATCTGTATATACCAGATTCCATTGTACGGCGTCCAGTGAGTCTTTTTCCCGGTTTCTGTATGACTTTAATTTGAGATAGTCAAGTGCCTGATTACGAACGGCCCGGTACATATAAGCTTCAAAGGAAGTATGTACTTCAATCTGGTTCTTATTCTTCCAGAGCTTAACAAAAACATCTGATACGACCTCTTCTGCTATTTCATGTAATGAGACGACGCGCATGGCATAATTACACAAAGCGGCGTAATGATTCGTAAAAAGCTCCCTGAATGCAATGTAATCACCCTCTTCCACTACCTTCCGGAACAGAAATTCCATTGCACAGTCTTTTTTTCTTTGAGTTTTACGATTGGCGATAGTCAGATTTTCCATAAAAATTTAAAATACAGAAATAGAATTATATCAAGATTTAACAAGATAGGGTCATTTTTATTAATATCTCTCAGCAAATGAGATTACGAATAGTTTCGATGATTTGAAAAAAAATATCTTGAAATATCGCAATATTTTTGCGCAACCGTTCCCGGAACCGTTCCCGAAATCTGACCTGTTTAAGGGAATTATTTAGAATTTGTGGGTATGTTTACATTTAAGTTGGTAACCAACCGTTTTCCGTGCTTACCCTACGTTGTATTTTTTTGATTGAATGAGTCTGAACAAATGGGAACTGCATCTGTAACTATTAAAGAAATTGCTCGCTTGCTGGGTGTTTCCAAATCGACGGTTTCCCGCGCGTTGCGCGATAGCTCCGAGATTAGCGAAGTCACCAAAGCCAAAGTGATTGAGCTGGCCTTGCAGCTTAATTATTCTCCTAACCCTATAGCAATCAGTCTTTTAAGTAATAAAACAAAGACCATAGGAATCATTGTCCCCAAGATTGACAATCCTTTTTTTTCTACGGCTATTGCGGGTGCTGAAGACTTTGCCTATAACCGGGGATATCATGTGATGATCTATCAGAGCCATGAATCCTATGAAAGAGAAGTGCTGAATGTACGGCACCTGGCTACGCGGCGCGCAGACGGGCTTCTGGTATCGGTCTCCAGTCACACTGAACGCTACGAGCATTTTCTGGAATTACAGGCACAAGGTATACCGGTGGTCTTCTTTGACAGGGTGCCTAATGAAGTCAACACCCATAAAGTATTGGTAGATGATTACCGCGGTGCCTTTGAGGCCACAGAGCACCTTATACAGCAGGGGTGTCGTAAAATCGGACATGTATCGGGGCCTCAAAACCTTGCTATCAGCCGGAATCGCCTGAATGGCTATAAAGATGCACTCCGGAAATACGATTTGCCTTCCCCTGAATCATGGGTGGTGTCCAGTGAATTCAGCCTTGAAGAAGGTATTGAAAGGGGCTATCAGCTTATGGCGCTCAAAGACAAACCTGACGGAATTTTTGCTGCCAGTGACCGGATAGGCCTGGGGGTTCATGTTGCCCTCAGGCAGCTCGGTTACCGCATTCCGGATGATGTTGCTTTGATCGGTTTTTCGGATTTATCTATCTCCGCCCTCATAGATCCGGCACTAAGTACGGTCAGGCAGCCGTCATTTGAGATGGGGCGCCAGGCCGCCGAGTTATTGTTTGCACTGGTTGAAAGTAAAAATACCCCGGAAACTTTCGAAACCAGGGTACTTACTTCTAATCTTATTGTTAGAAATTCTTCGAAGAAAATTAGCTGAGATTTTCCAGTTGTCTTCTGAAATCTCTCAGGATAATATCCTTCATGTTTACTTTCCTTTTCTGAATATTTACACGTCCCTGAGTCGCCTTCAGCTCGTCGGGAGTAAGTGTGACCGCCTGAGAATCCATTTGTTCAATGGCAAACTCCAGATCGCTGCGTTCTCTTTTTACCAGCCATTCCATTTCACGGATAAGCGTAAGCAGTTGCTCTTCCCGGCTCTTCATATCAAAGGCAGGATATTTACGTCCTATTACCCGGTACAGATAACTAAGCTCAAAGATTCTGTCACAGACTGTTCTGAATCTTTCAGACAATTCCTTGTCGGCCAGCTTAAACGGAATCTTGATTTCCCGCCATTGGCTCAGTAAGGCTTTGGTTTGTTCTGCAGCAGCCAGCACATCTTTCTCCTTCAGTAATTCTTCGGCTCTGACCAGTAATTTCTGTTGTTCCAGAATTCTGGGATCTACCCTTACTTTAGGCTGAATGCCTTTGGCATTATTATACTTATCATAAAACAGTTTCAGAAAATGCTTATATGACTTGGTCAGTTTGAAGAACTTCTTGGCGGGAATTTCTCCGACATTATTCCATAAATTACGTATTTCACGGGCTTTTATATAAGAGCCATCCAGATCATCACTCCATGAGAGCTGTTTGGTCATTTTGATAATACGCTCGCATTCATTGATACGCTCTTCTATAACACGGTTCTGTTCAGCAAAGAAATCTCTTCTTCGCTGAAAATAGTTGTCCAGGATTTCCTGGAACGTGGAATCAATTTCCTCCTGATAAAGACGATCAACAGGACCCGTCCTGATCCATTTGGATTTTATTTCCTGGATGGCATCTGTAGCTTCATTCCAGTCAGGAATAGCAGCAGCAGCTTTTGCATCTTCAATTAACGCCCTTTTGATTTCCAGATTTTTCTCCTGATTTGTGTGAATCAGCAGGTTCAATTCATGTTCCGTCTGATCTAATCTTTCAAGGAGAGGAATAAAATTCCCTATTGCATCAAAGCCAATCAGTTTTTTACGAAGTTGAACAAGTTTGGTAAGATAGGAACCTTTGTTCTGAGCCTCCTCAATTTCCTGTTCAAGCTGTGCAACTTTGTTCTGAGCAATAGTAAAGCGGTTTTTGAAATAGTCAATGGCTTCCTGCTCTGTTCTTTTGACTTCCCCAATTTGACGATCCGGGTACTCTAAATACCCTTTTAAAAATACTTTGTCGTCTTTGACGTATCCGTATTCTTCCATTAATGTGGCGTTTTCCATTTTTTTTAATCTTTGGCTTCCTTGCTGTTGGGTTAAATTAACGATATTTGCCAACTACAAATAAACTAAAAAATGAGTAACGAAACTATAATTTTCTCAATGGCAGGGGTAAATAAGATAATTCCCCCCAACAGATTTATACTAAAAAACATTTATCTCTCTTTCTTTTACGGTGCCAAAATCGGCGTTCTTGGTCTCAACGGGGCAGGTAAGTCTACTCTGTTAAGGATCATTGCAGGGATGGATAAAGATATTCAGGGAGATGTAGTTTTTTCCCCGGGTTATACGGTAGGTATGCTCGAACAGGAGCCAAAACTTGATCTTACAAAAACTGTTAAAGAAGTTGTAGAGGAAGGTGTGCAGGAAATTGTGGATCTTTTGAAAGAATTCGATAAGATTAATGAAGCCTTTGGTGACCCGGATGCCGATTTTGATAAACTGCTTGAAAGACAGGGTACTGTTCAGGAGAAACTGGATGCAACTGATGCATGGAATCTGGATAATCGTCTGGAAATTGCAATGGATGCACTGCGTTGTCCACCCTCTGAAGCACTCATCGGAAATCTTTCCGGCGGAGAAAAACGTCGTGTTGCTTTATGCAGGTTACTGCTCAGACAGCCCGATGTACTGTTGCTGGATGAGCCTACCAACCACCTTGATGCCGAATCTGTCCTTTGGCTGGAGGAACATTTAAACCAATACAAAGGAACGGTTATTGCAGTAACTCACGACCGCTATTTCCTGGATAATGTGGCGGGCTGGATTCTGGAACTGGATCGTGGTGAAGGTATTCCCTGGAAAGGGAATTATTCTTCATGGCTGGAGCAGAAACAGGAGCGTCTGAAGAAAGAAGAAAAACAGGAATCAAAGCGTCAGAAAACTTTGCAGCGTGAGCTGGAGTGGGTGAGAATGTCACCGAAGGCGCGTCAGGCGAAATCTAAAGCCAGACTAGGGGCCTATGAAAAACTGCTGGGTGAGGAAGTCCGTGAAAAAGAAGACAAGCTGGAGATTTTTATTCCGGCCGGTCCGCGTCTTGGAAATAAAGTCATTGAAGCGAATAATATAAAAATGGCTTTTGATGACAAACTGCTGTTTGAGAATCTGTCGTTTTCACTTCCGCCGGCGGGTATTGTCGGGATTATCGGACCGAATGGTGCCGGTAAAACTACCTTGTTTAAACTGGTAACAGGGAAAATTCAACCTCTTGAAGGTAATTTTGAAGTGGGCGATACGGTGCAATGGTCTTATGTAGACCAGGAACATGACGGCCTCAATCCGGATAAGTCGGTGTATGAAACCATTTCGGAAGGGAATGAATGGGTATTGCTCGGCGGGAAACAGGTCAATGCCCGTGCCTATGTAAGTCGTTTTAACTTTACGGGTTCGGATCAGGAAAAGAAAATCAAAAATCTGTCGGGTGGTGAACGGAACAGAGTTCATATGGCATTAACACTGAAAGAGGGCGGGAATCTGCTGTTGCTGGATGAGCCTACCAATGATCTTGACGTAAATACGTTGCGTGCACTGGAAGAGGGGCTGGAAAACTTCGCGGGATGCGCTGTGATCATTTCCCACGACCGGTGGTTCCTTGACCGGGTAGCAACACATATCCTGGCTTTCGAAGGTGATTCTCAGGTATACTGGTTTGAAGGTAATTTCTCTGATTATGAAGAAAACCGTAAAAAACGCCTGGGGACGGAGGCCACTCCAACCCGTATTAAATACAAGAAACTCCAATAGTATTTCACTATGCATACGTATTGCAGGAACAGGTATTTTATAAAAACGGTGCTGGCTTTTATGCTGTACCTGATTGTAAAACCGGCCTGGTCCCAGGAAAGTGTGACAGTAACCCGTCAGGATACTCTGATGGGCTCTGTTACACCTGAACGAGCCTGGTGGGATCTTTCCTGGTATCATCTGGATGTGCAGGTGTTTCCGGAAGAAAAGAAGATAAAGGGACGCAATACGATCATGTATAAAGTACTGAAGCCTTACCAGGTAATGCAGGTAGATCTTCAGGAACCGCTCAGGATTACCAGGGTTGTACAGAACGGGAAAAATCTGAAGTTCAGCCGGGAAGGTAGTGTCTGGTATATCCGGCTTGGTACAAAACAGAAGGCCGGTGACACAGGGACTGTGCAGGTTTACTATGAAGGGAACCCGAAAGAAGCTGTACGCCCGCCGTGGGACGGTGGTGTGCAGTGGGAAAAAGATAAGGCTGGCAATTGGTTTATTGCCACCTCCTGCCAGGGAGTCGGTGCCAGTATCTGGTGGCCCTGCAAGGATCATATGTATGATGAACCTGATAGCATGCGGATCAGCGTGAGGGTACCGAAGCCCCTGTCCGATATTTCAAACGGAAGACTTGAGTCGGTGAAGGAGCATCAGGATAACACCAGGACTTTTACGTGGGTGGTCCGTAACCCGATTAATAATTATGGTGTCAATCTTAATATCGGCGACTACCAGACCTGGACAGAACAGTTTGAAGGAGAAAAAGGAATGCTTGATGTGGGCTATTACGCCCTTTCAGAAGATCTTGAAAAGGCGCAAAAGCAATTCAGACAGGTACCGATGATGCTGAAGGCATTTGAATACTGGTTCGGGCCATATCCTTTTTATGAAGATGGCTATAAGCTGGTACAGGTGCCTTATCTCGGTATGGAGCATCAGAGCTCGGTTACTTACGGTAATAAGTTTGAGAATGGCTATCTGGGGAGAGATTTGTCAGGAACCGGCTGGGGGCTGAAGTGGGATTTTATCATCATTCATGAAAGCGGTCATGAATGGTTTGCCAACAATATTACCTATAAGGATATTGCCGATATGTGGGTGCATGAAAGTTTTACAAACTATTCCGAAGCACTTTTTGTAGAATACTATTACGGAAAACAGGCCGCTACAGAATATGTGGCAGGTTTGCGGAAAGGGATCCGTAATCAGGCGAAAATCATGGGTATGTTTGGCGTAAACCGCCGCGGCTCCGGGGATATGTATTCCAAAGGCGGTAATATGCTTCATACCATACGGAAAGTGATTAATGACGATGAAAAATGGCGGGAAATCCTCAGAGGGTTAAACAAAGAATTCTATCATCAGACTGTTGATGGTACACAGATACGTGATTATATGAGTAAGATGGCCGGGAGGGATCTGAGTAAGATCTTTACACAATATCTTGAAGAGATCCGGATTCCGTTACTTGAGTATCAGTGGAAAGAAGGCCAGCTGTTTTATCGCTGGAATAATGTGACAGAAGGGTTTGATATGCCGGTAGATATTCAGTCCGGGACATTACAGAAACGCCTTTTCCCCACCCGGGACTGGCAATCGTTAGCGATGGAAAAAGCACAGCTGACTGTGGATATGCATTACTATGTAATGTCAGAGGAGCTTAACTGATTTTTTCAGGTAAGCTCCTCTGACGTCAGTTCGGGTTTAGAACCCTATCAGTTGCGGATATCTCCGCTTCGCTATAACCCTGTCATTCCATCGGGCTTAAAATAACCGCGAAGTGGAGGAATGATTATAGAAAGTGGAATGATTATAGAAACAGGACGAAAATGACGTTCATAAAAACCCTAAAAGGGTGATATTTTCAGATGGTGAGCTTATCCCGAACTGACGTTATTTAATGAGTCCCAGTAATGCATACAAATGATCAACCAAACAAATCGCTTGAAAGGTACCGGTCGCCACGGTCACAGGCAATGAATACAATAACACCGGTTTCAATTTCCGAAGCCAGCTGAACGGCAGCATGAGCGGCACCGCCACTGCTCATCCCTGCGAATACCCCTTCTTCTTTGGCCAGTCGGCGTGTCATGGTTTTAGCCTGATCCGAAGTTACTTCCATCACTCTGTCCACGCGGGACGCATCAAATATTTTAGGCAGATAAGCTTCAGGCCATTTCCTGATTCCCGGAATACTCGAATGGTCATCGGGCTGACAGCCTATAATCTCAATTTGTGCATTCTGTTCTTTAAGGAACCTTGAAACGCCCATGATGGTACCAGTGGTACCCATAGAAGAAACGAAATGCGTTATCTGCCCGTCAGTGTCACGCCAGATTTCCGGGCCTGTTGTTTTATAATGCCCTCCCCAGTTATCAGGATTGGCAAACTGGTTCAGCATAAGGTACCCGCCGTTTCTAACCTTTTCTTCTGCCATATCGCGGGCAATTTCCATATTTTCTGACAGGATCACTTTTGCGCCGTAAGCTTCCATGGTGAGTACTCTTTCACGAGTAGATGAAGCCGGCATGATCAGTTCCATTTCAATATCAAAAATCCGTGCGATCATAGCCAGTGCGATGCCGGTGTTGCCGCTGGTCGCTTCCACAAGCTTTATGCCGGGTTGCAGCTCACCTCTTTCCATGGCACATTTGATCATATTAAATGCAGCCCGATCCTTTACACTTCCTCCGGGATTATCCCCTTCCAGTTTTACCAGTAATTTAACATTCGGGTTCGGATTGATGTGTGGTAATTCAATAATGGGAGTATTCCCTATCAGGTCGAGTAAAGTAGCCATTTAATTGATCGCCGGAAGTTTAGTTTAAAAGAAAAATAACCATGTAAATTTTAACACCTTAAAGAGAGTTGCTAGTTCCGGACCCGAAGTTAATATTTTAAGGGTATTAAAAGATTGGTTAAGGGATTTGGTTTGAATTTTTGTTATTTTCGGAGGAATTAGTAAATAATCTATTGTAAAACCGAAAACTTCAGGATGAATAAAAGGCTATATTTCTCAACGTTGTCCTTACTGTTTTTTATTTTTTCAGTGGAGGTATCCGGTGCAAAGAATCTGAAACCAGGTTTTGATATTCATGAATATGCAGAATTGCTGAAGCTGACCTCAAAGAACTCAGACCATATTTTCGGGGCTACTATGCCATCTCCGGAGCAGTTTAAACTGCAATACCGTTCGCCGGTTTCAGGCCTTGATAATGTTTGGGAACTGTGGTTAAGGCCGGATAATACAGCTGCCATCAGCGTCAGAGGGTCTACCGAAACGACAGAAAGCTGGATGGCCAATTTTTATGCTGCTATGGTTCCTGCTAAGGGGACCCTGCAGCTTGGGAAAAACCGGACCTTTGATTATGTATTAGCGCAACATCCTCAGGCGGCAGTTCATGTGGGATGGTTATTGTCGGCAGCCTATATGGCTGAAGATATTGTGCAAAAGATTGACTCCGGTTATAAGGCCGGTATTACCGACTTTTTCATTGTCGGGCACAGCCAGGGAGGGGGTATCAGCTTTATGCTCACTGCGTATTTATACAATCTTCAGAAAGAGGGGAAACTGCCTGACGATATCAGGTTCAAGACCTATTGCAGTGCCGGACCTAAACCCGGCAACCCTTACTTTGCGAATGAATATGCATTGGCGGCCCGGGAAGGATGGGCGTTTAATGTTGTCAATGTTGATGACTGGGTACCGGAAGTCCCGTTTTCCATCCAGACGGTCCATGACATGAATGCAACCAATCCTTTTGTACTGGCAGATAAAACAATCAGAAAACAGCCTTTGCTGAAACGTATGGTTTTTAAAAGTGTTTACAGAAAAATGACGAAGCCTGCCATAAAAGCGCAAAGGAATTACCAGCGGTATCTGGGAAAGATGGTGTCAAAATCGGTAAGCAAACATCTGAGCGATTTTTCAGCTCCGGGTTATTACAACAGTAATTTTTATGTAAGCACGGGCCGGACCATATTGCTGAAAGGCAGTGAAAATTATTACCGGAAATACCCTCAGATAAGTGAAAAATTTATGACACATCACTCATTTGACGCGTATCTGACACTGGCAGAAGAAAATGTGGATAGGGAATGAACATTCAGCACAAGCCGAAAGGGGTGCTTTTCCTTGCTCAGAAGATAAAGTCAGCTGATATAAGGTAATAATTTGTTAGTTTCAGGTTTCAAATAATCATTATAAAATACCCGATAAAATGTTGAATTTAGGTTTTGCAAGTGCTATTCTGGCCGATTTTGATTTTGAATATGTGGTTGATTTTGCAGGTGGGAACGGATTTTCCTGCGTGGAAATGATGTGCTGGCCTGCCGGGAATGAAGATCAGCGCCGCTATGCCGGTGTTAGTCACATTGACATAGACGGCTTGAATGACCAGAAAATTGCCGATATCAAATTTAAGCTTCAGGTTGCCGGTGTGTTTATTTCAGCGCTGGGTTATTATCCGAATCCGCTTGACCCCGATCCGGTAAAGTCTGAGTTTTACCTGGAACACATCAAAAAGCTGATCAAAGCCGCTGCCCGGCTTGAGATCCCGGTAGTAAACACCTTTATCGGTCGTGACCCGGCAAAAAATATTCAGGATAACCTGAAGGAATTCGCGAAAGTATGGCCATCTGTAATAAAGGTTGCGGAAGAATATAATATTAAAATCGGGATCGAGAATTGTCCCATGTTCTATACCAATGACGAATGGCCGGGCGGCAAAAACCTGGCGATCAGTCCGGCTGTATGGGACCGGATGTTTGAGATTATTCCCAGCCCGCTGTTCGGATTAAATTATGATCCGTCACACATGATCTGGCAGATGATGGATGAAATCAAACCGGTTTACCAATACAAAGACCGGTTACATCACATCCATCTCAAAGACGTGAAGGTATATCGTGACAAGCTCGACAGGGTAGGGACGATGGCCAACCCGGCCGAATACCACTCACCCAAATTACCCGGCTTAGGCGATGTAAGATGGGGGTCGTTTTTTGCTGCTCTTACTGATGTGCGGTACCGCGGGCCGGTGGTAATTGAGGTTGAAGACAAGGCATACGAATCTTCGGAAGAGGATATCCGGCTTGCCATTCTCACCAGCCGCAATTACGTCAGACAATATTTAGGAGGCAATTGATTTTTCCGGGACATAATCATCGGAGATATTACCAAAAATGCTGTAAACAGCTTTACGGATACCGGTGCACAACTGATCGAGCGGAAGATCGTTGGCATCGGTACCAAACGGATCTTCAATTTCTTCAGCAATTACTTCAAGGCTGCCCAGGACATACGTGATGAACATCACACAGGGTATTACCAGATAATGCAGGCTGAAAACATAACCTATCGGAAGGGTAACACAGTAGAGAAATAAAAATTTCTTCAGAAATGAGCTGTAGGAAAATGGTATGGGGGTATTTTTGATACGCTCACACGAGCCGCAGATATTGGTCATCTCCTGGATTTCCTGGCTGACCAGCAGTATGTTCTCAGGTATAATGACCCCTCTCTTCTGTAAATCAATGGTTTTCTGGTAAATCATTGAAGCGATCTGGTTGGGGATATGCTCTTTTTTGTCAAGAGTCGCAGGGTTAAAGTACTGATTGACGATAAATTCCTGAGGAATGTAAGTATTTCTCAAATGGTTTTTTACAGCAATGGCATAGTTGGGAATCAGGGTCTGATAAAATAGTTTTTCATCCTGATACCGGTCGTCCAGCAAAGCGTTGATTTTAATGGAAAGCGTTCTGCTGATATTGACAAGAACGCCCCAGTTTTTGCGTCCTTCCCACCAGCGGTCGTAGGCGGTATTATTTCTGAAAACCAGCAGAAATGAAATCACAAAGCCCAGGAGAGAATGCATCAGAGATACATTCTTGAGATCCGTATCTTCACCGATGCGCCATACTTCCAGAATCAGAACGGTGATAATGGTGGTATACAGACCAAGCGATAAAATAGTGGGGCCCATTTTCCGGATGGTATCTTCCCTGTGAAAATAAAATATGGAGGTAATCCACTCCTTCGGATTGTAATCGCGCATATAATTTGGGAAAATGGATAGTACTGGTATAACTTTGCATACAAAAATACGTAATCAGATTTTTTCCTTTTGCTATTCAATTAACAATTATTTCTTATTTCCCATATGGATATTTCGGCTGTGCCATCCCCATGTTTTATTCTGGAGGAATCCTTACTGCGTAAAAATCTGGAACTGATCAATAATGTACAAAAACAGGCTGGCTGTAAAGTTATTCTGGCTTTGAAAGGTTTTTCAATGTACAGCGCATTTCCCGTTGTGAAGGAATATTTGTCGGGTGCCACGGCGAGTTCCCTGAATGAAATCCGTTTGATCAATGATTATATGGGTTATAAGGCACATACCTATATTCCTGCTTACCTTGAGTATGAATTTGATGAAGTGCTGGAACGTAGCTCTCATATTACCTTTAATTCGCTCAGTCAGTGGGAAAGGTTCAGGCCCAGGGTTGAAGCATTTAAACAGGCACATCCCGACAGGACCATTTCCTGCGGTATCCGTGTTAATCCGCAGTATTCCGAAGTAGAAACTGATATGTATAACCCCTGTGTACCAGGTTCGCGACTAGGGGTTACACGTGATAAGCTCAGCGATACATTGCCAGAAGGCATTGAAGGGATTCATTTCCATACTTTATGTGAGAATGATTCACGGACGCTTGAAAGAACGCTGGAGGCGCTTGAAAATAAGTTTGGTGACTTGCTGCATCAGGCCAGGTGGCTGAACATGGGTGGCGGGCACCTGATGACACGCGAAGGGTATGATATTGAGTTATTAATTGACCTGGTCAGACAGATTCGCGAAAAATACAATCTGGAGGTAATTCTGGAACCTGGATCAGCTATTGCCTGGAGAACCGGTGTGCTGGTGGCTACGGTGCTGGATGTACTGGACAGCCAGGGAATAGATGTGGCCATACTGGATACTTCTTTTGCCGCACACATGCCTGATACACTGGAAATGCCGTATAAGCCCTTTATTCAGGGTGCTTATCATGAACCTGTACAAGGAAAACCTACGTACCGTTTAGGCGGAATGACCTGTCTGGCCGGGGACTTTATGGGGGATTATTCTTTTGACCAACCGCTTCAGCCAGGAGACCGGCTGGTGTTTGAAGATATGATTCACTATACCATGGTGAAAACCACAACCTTTAACGGGGTTAATCTGCCCTCAATTGGGATCGCTAAACCTGACGGGACATTTCAGCTGGTGAAGTCATTCGGATATGAAAGCTTCAAAGACCGTTTATCCTGATGGGGATAAGCGGTCTTTGGCAGTTGGTTTTTATTCCCACACCACTTCTATCACACTATCTTTCAGGTCAATGGTAGTCTGTCGCTCTCCCGACTGTCTTCTCAAGGTTACTTTTCCATTGGTTACACTGGCGGTTTGCTGTGAAATCACATCCCTTTCGTTTTTCTTACGGTAAAGTGCAATCAGATTTTCGTTCGTATTAACAGGGATTTCCGCATTCCTTCCTTTCACCTTTACCATGTAATTGGTATTGGAGAGTTTCTTGTTTTTCAATAATTCCAGGGCCCGGGCCGCACGTGGTACGCCATAACCCACAAAATTATTGCCATAAGGATAAAGATGTGCCGATTGCTCTATAATCGAAATAATCTCCTTATTGGAAAGTTCAGGTTGTGCCTGCATAAGACAAGCCGCAAAACCGGTAATAACAGGAGCTGAAAGCGAGGTGCCATATAAAGAAAAACAGGAAACGTTGGGTTTGAGATACGACAGGAAATCGGGCCCTATACTACTGTATCCGATTCTTGTCCATAACCGCTGATTGGTTGCGCCCACGGAAAGTACGCCCTCTGCGTCAGCCGGTGTTGAAACGATTTTCCATGATTTATCATCACCCTCATTTCCTGCCGAAACAATCAGTAATATGCCTTTCTGATCAGCGGCAATCTGAGCTGCCCGGCTGATAGCGCTGGTTTTACCATCCATTTGCGAAGGAATATAGTTTTCTTCCGGATTCGTAAATCCTTTGGCATAACCTAATGAAGTATTGACCACTTTAACTCCCAGACTGTCCATCCACTCCAGTGCGGCTATCCAGTTATCTTCTTCTCCCCGCCACTCCCGTAAGGAGTAATCAGTGCGGGCCAGGTAAAATTTTGAATTAAGTGCCAGACCATACTGTACGTTTTCCTGGTTGTCAATCCCTGAAATGGCTGACATTACTTCGGTGCCGTGAATATCAGAGAAAGACTCTGCCACGCTATACAGCAATTCCCCCGACTGATTCGGTTTGACAAAATCGCGAATGCCTTTTACCCGGTTATTCTCAAAAATATGACGGAGAGCATCGGAGGAATCAGCACCGAAAAAACCGGCGTCTATCACTCCTATGGTAATGCCTTTGCCGGTATAACCGGCTTTTTTGAATACATCAGACTGCACTTGTTCCATGACGGGTGCCATCATGACTTTATTAACCATGTTGTTCCGTGCTATATAAAAGCCGGGATTAATAGGACTGACTTCTTTTACGAAATCCTGCTGACGAAGCATTTCGATCTGTTGGGAATTCAGAGTGGCCGAAACGGCATTCAGCCATTTGGAGCTTTTGGCCGGTTCGATATTCAGATACTTCAGACGGTCATTGTATTCCTGACTGACAGGCAGGTCGCTTTCATCATAACGGGGAAGTCCTTTGGAAATACGATTGTGGATCGTTGTTTCAGAAATAGCCGGTTGAGCAAGGGGGCTTTTGTCCTTAAAATAAATCCAGTATTTGGATTGGCTGAATGATGTGGTCAGGGAGATGATCAATACGAAAACTCCACAGAATAAAGGTTTCATGGATAGGTAATTTTAAAATTAATTCCGGCTGGGGTGCACGGTGAATTTAAACAATACTGAAATCATTATGGTTTTCAGAGAAAATGAATCTGCAAGATTAACGTAAATTTGTAACAAATAATATTACAGCGCTTTTTTTACATATTAATATAAAGAGAAAATAAGATATGCGTTACTCACCGATTGATAATAGTTTATTCATCGAAAACAGGCGCCGCTTTGCATCTGTCTTAAAACCAGGAGCATCGGCGATTCTGAACTCTAATGATATTATGCCTGCAAATGCAGATGGCACATTAGGGTTTAAGCAAAATACCGATTTATTTTATTTGTGTGGTGTAGATCAGGAAGAGACAATACTGGTGATAAGCCCTACCCATCCCGACGAGCGTTTCAGGGAAGTGTTGTTTGTCAGAGAAACCAATGAGCATATTGCCGTATGGGAAGGAGAAAAGCTGAACAAGGAACAAGCGAGAGCAGTTTCGGGCATTCAGTCGGTATACTGGACCCATCAGTTTGAGACTATTTTCAGGCAGATTGTTTTTGAAGCAGAATATATTTACCTCAATACCAACGAACATACCCGTAATGACTCCGTTGTGGAGACCCGCGACGCGCGCTATGCAAAGCAATTCAGGGAGAAATATCCTTTGCACAAATATGAAAGACTGGCCCCGCTGATGCATTATCTCCGGGCCATTAAGCAGCCTCAGGAGATAGCCCTTATGAAAACAGCCTGTGATATTACAAAATCAGGTTTTGAACGTTTGCTGAAATTCGTAAAACCCGGGGTCACTGAATATGAAATAGAAGCAGAGCTGCTGCATGAGTTTATCAGAAAACGCTCCAAAGGTTTTGCTTATCAGCCGATTATTGCATCGGGAAAAAATGCCTGTATTTTACATTATATACAAAATGACCAGACGTGTCAGAACGGCGATATCCTGTTGCTGGACGTTGCTGCAGAATATGCCAACTACAATGCTGATATGACCCGGTCGATTCCGGTTAACGGACGGTTTACACCACGTCAGCGTCAGGTATATGATGCCGTACTACGGGTTTTCCGGGAAGCTGAAAAGTTACTGGTTACCGGTAATATCTGGGATGAATATCATACAGAAATAGGCCGGATTATGGAAAGCGAGCTCAAAGGTCTGGGACTAATCACCGATACCGATATTGCCAACCAGAATCCCGACTGGCCTGCTTACAAAAAATATTTCCCGCACGGTACATCCCATTTTCTGGGACTGGATGTGCATGATGTCGGTAATAAGTATCGCCGCTTTGAACCGGGAATGGTTTTTACGAATGAACCCGGGATTTATATCCGGGAAGAAGGACTGGGTATCCGGCTGGAGAATAATTTCCTGATTACTGCTGATGGTAATCTTGATCTGATGGGTAACATTCCGCTGGAAGCAGAAGAGATTGAAGATTTAATGAATTCGTAATCATGCAGGAAACCCTTATCTTTGCACCTTATTTCTGAAAATCAGGTTATAATTCTTGTATATAAACAACCAATGTCAAAAAAAATCCAATCTGCTCTTGTCTCTGTGTATTACAAAGACGGTCTGGAGCCTATCGTACGTCTTTTGCATGAAAATGGTGTGAAACTTTATTCAACCGGAGGAACCCAGACTTTTATAGAGGAACTGGGTATTCCTGTAACCGCTGTAGAATCCCTGACAGGTTATCCTTCCATTTTCGGAGGACGGGTCAAAACTTTACATCCAGCTGTTTTCGGTGGTATTCTGTACCGTCGTGATCATGAAGGAGATATAGCACAGGCAGCTGAATTTAATATTCCTGCGCTTGATCTGGTAATTGTGGATCTGTATCCGTTTGAAGAAACGGTAGCTTCCGGTGCTTCAGCTGAAGATATTATTGAGAAAATTGACATTGGTGGTATTTCATTAATCCGTGCAGGTGCCAAGAACTTCAACGATACGCTTATCGTTTCAAGCCGTGAGCAGTATGCCGGAGTATTATCCATCCTGACTGAGAAAAATGCCGCTACTGACCTGGAAGACAGACGCGCGTTTGCAGCGAAGGCATTTGGGGTGACTTCACACTATGATACGGCCATTGCACAATGGTTTGTGACAGGTGGTAATGCTGCTTCTGTCCGTGATTTTGAAAAACTTCCGTCACAATCGTTACGTTACGGTGAAAACCCGCATCAGAAAGCAACTTTCTTCGGAGAGCTGGATGAGATGTTCGATAAGCTGAACGGGAAAGAACTTTCTTATAATAACATTGTAGATGTTGACGCCTGTGTGGCCCTGATTGATGAATTCGCCGATGCTGAGCCTACATTTGCTATTATTAAACATACCAATGCCTGTGGCGTAGCTACTGCTCCCACTGCACAGCAGGCTTATCTCAATGCTTTGGCCTGTGATCCGGTTTCGGCTTTTGGTGGTGTCGTGATTACCAACTCCAGAGTAGACCTGGCCACCGCAGAAGAACTGAACAAGCTGTTTATGGAAATTCTGATCGCACCAGCTTATGATGACGAGGCCGTTAAGCTCCTTAAATCGAAGAAAAACAGAATTCTGCTGGTCAGAAAAAATGTGGAGTTGCCGGGCGAAATGTTCAAGACCATTCTGAATGGGGTATTGGTACAGGACAAGGATAACGCTACGGAAACAACTGCACAGATGACTACCGTGACTGACAAAGCACCTACTGCAGCTGAATTGAAAGCCCTGGAATTTGCCCTGAAAGTGTGTAAGCACACCAAATCAAATACCATCGTAATCGCTAATGAAAACCAGTTGCTGGCAAGCGGGACTGGTCAGACTTCCCGCGTAGACGCCCTTCGTCAGGCGATTGATAAAGCCAATGCTTTCGGGTTTGATCTCAAAGGTGCTGTAATGGCTTCTGATGCTTTCTTCCCGTTCCCTGATTGCGTGGAGATTGCAGATAAGGCGGGTATTACTGCTGTAGTACAACCTGGCGGATCTATCCGTGATAAAGAATCAATTGATTATTGCAATGCAAATGGTCTGGCGATGGTAACCACCGGCGTACGTCATTTCAAACACTGATAAATTACCTGACTGACCGGGAGAGAGTAGTCAGATTAAAATACGGCTGACAGCTTTCAGTTTTATTATTTATTGAATCAGCAGGAGAGGGATGTTACTTACAGGTAGCTGAATCGTCCTAAATGTAATTTGATAAGTATAATTCTGAATGGTGTCAGCCGTTTTTCTATACACACAAACTTATGAATGAAGATTTTCTGGCATTTGTCTGGCAGTATCAGTATGTAAAACCCGCACAGCTGATCACGACAGAAGGAGACCTGCTCAGGGTCATAAAAACCGGTATGCGGAACACCAACTCCGGGCCTGATTTTACGGGTTCCCGATTGTTAATCGGTAATATAGAATGGGTGGGCTGTGTAGAAATTCATTTCAGGTCGTCAGACTGGCTGTTGCATCAGCATCAACAGGATAATGCCTACGAAAGCGTTATTCTTCATGTGGTCTGGGAAGATGACGTTCCGGTAAAGCATAAAAACGGAGTGCCGGTAGCTACCTTAGTTCTGCAGGATAAAATTCATCAGGAAATATTGGATAAGTATGAAGACCTGATCCGGCAGCCGGTCCCGGTTCCCTGTGGAAACCGTTTCCGGACTTCCCCTGAAATATATAAAACCAATATGCGGGAGAGGCTCCTGCTCGAACGCCTGGAAAGGAAGTCGGAGGATGTATTGTTGCAGTTGAAGAAAAATAACAACAACTGGGAAGAAACAACTTATCAGTTGCTGTTACGGTATTATGGCGGGAAAGTAAATGCCGATGCATTTTTCAGACTGGCTACTTTGCTTCCCTGGCGGATGCTCCGTAAACACAGAGGAGCCCGTTTACAGACCGAAGCGTTGCTGTTTGGTAGTGCAGGACTGTTGCCTGATACCACCGATGATGAATATGTACAGGAGCTGCGCAAAGAATATGCTTTTTTAAGCCGGAAATATAGTCTGACAGATAAACAAATGGGAATGCATGAATGGAAATTTCTCAGAATCAGGCCAGCAGGATTCCCTACAGTACGTCTGGCTCAGCTGGCAGCCTTTTTATACCAGCAGTCCGGTTTATTCTCTTTTTTCAGGAATACGCAAGAAATAGACCTGCTTAGAAATCAGTTACGTACGGAACAGTCGGATTATTGGAAGCATCATTTTATAGTGGGGGAGAAAAGCAAAAACATGATCCCGCCGATGGGAAGGGACGCTGCGGACTTACTCATTATTAATGTGGTAATCCCTTTGCTGGCGGGCTATAGCAGGTATATGGGCAGGGAACCCCTTGTTCCGGAGAAAGCGTGGAGCTGGCTGGAATTAATTCCGGCGGAGAAAAATCAGATTTCAAGAATGTGGCAGGGCCTGGATGTGAAAGTGATGAATGCTTTTGACAGCCAGGCGATGCTGGAATGGTATACCTGTTATTGTCAGAAAAAAAAGTGTCTTGACTGCTCGGTAGGGAATTATATTCTGAAAAATACCAGTTAAAATCAGGATCCGCTGATCAGATTAATACCCGAAATCAGAAAAATCAAACCTATACCGAAAGGAACGAGAGTTTCCCATTTCGTGACACTGAAACCAAGAACGGGCGTGTCCGACAGAAACAGCACACACGTAAACAGAATCATAATAATGCCCAGGGCAGTAAGTGTGGCTCCAAAAATGCGTTTCAGGCGCGAATTTTCCATAAAATGTTTGTGTTTGATAAAGAGGATACAAAGAAATAAATGATCAGGAAACAGTGAGTTCGGCAGGACTCATCACAGGCTTTAACCCTAGTTTTTCTCCTTCACGAATCATCAGTCCGACGGCAGCTTCCATTTCATTCGGAATAATTCCTTCCAGAATAGCTTCACGGATTACCTCCTTGATAATCCCCACTTCCCGTGAAGGCTTAAGCCCGAAAGCAGCCATAATAAGCTCACCCGTAACCACAGGCTGAAAATTACGTAACTTATCTTTTTCTTCCAGTTCCTGTAATTTCTGCTCGACGATGTCAAAATTCCGGAGGTACTTCTTCACCTTGTCAGGGTTTTTGGAGGTAATATCAGCTCTGCAAAGTGTCATAAGGGCTTCCAGATCTTCGGAAGCTTCTACCAGCAGGCGACGCATAGCCGAATCGGTAATATCACTTTTACTGAGTACAATCGGGCGGAGATGCAATCTTACCAGTTTTTTTACAAACCTCATTTTTTCGTTGAGAGGTAATTTCATTTTTCTGAAAATCCCCGGAACCATCCGGGCCCCCAGTTCCTCATGATTATGAAAAGTCCAGCCTGCTTTTTTGTCAAATTTCTTCGTAGCCGGTTTGGCAATATCATGCAGAATAGCAGCCCACCGCAGCCATAAATCATCAGAATATTTCGCTACATTATCCAGTACCTCAAGCGTATGATAAAAATTGTCTTTATGCCCTTTGCCTTCCATAAGTTCTACTCCCTGTAACTCGATCATTTCCGGGAAAATGATTTTCAGCAACCCGGAGTGATAAAGTAGCTTAAAGCCATAGGAAGGTTTGGGAGAGAGGATGATTTTGTTGAGTTCATCGGTAATCCGCTCCTGTGACACAATTTCAATCCGGTCTTTCATGGAAATGAGCGCATCAAAGGTTGCCGGGTCAATATCGAAGTTAAGCTGAGAGGCAAAACGGATTGCCCGCATCATTCTGAGCGGATCATCAGAAAAAGTAATACCTGGTTCAAGTGGTGTACGGATGATTTTTCTTCTGATATCAGCTTGTCCGTCAAACGGGTCAATCAATTCTCCGTAACCGGCTTCATTAAGGCTGATGCCCATGGCGTTGATCGTGAAGTCGCGGCGGTTCTGATCGTCCTGAAGTGAACCATCTTCCACAATCGGTTTCCTGGAATCTGAACGATATGACTCTTTCCTTGCTCCTACAAACTCAATATCAAGGTCTTCGTAACGGATCTGTGCCGTTCCAAAGTTTTTGTAGAAGGCTACATGTGCGTCAGGCCCCAGCTGCTTCGCGGTTTGCTCCGCCAGTTCAATACCGCTTCCTATACATACAATATCAATATCTTTTGAGGGACGTTTGAGAATCAGGTCTCTCACAAATCCTCCGATTACATAGGTTTCCTGAGACGGATGGCGTGCGGCCTCCGCAATACTATTAAAAATGGCGTACTCTGCTAGCTCGTTCTTAAAATTCATCTGGCAAATTTACTCTAAAAAAGCGGGAAAATGATGACTGTTGTTTTGTTTACTGTAGCGTGGTTCAGAAGCAGAAAGCCCCTTTTTTGCTGTTTACGCAGAAAAGGGGCTTTTTTATATAAGAAAAAATGATCTGATCAGGGTAGCAGCAGGCGGTCGATATAATGAATTACGCCGTTTTTAGCAGTATGGTTTGGCTCAGTAATCAAAGCATACTGACCATTGTTACCAGGGCCTGTCAGTTTTATTCCGTTGTTGGTTGAAACCAGTATCTTATTGCCTTTTACGGGTGTAATCTCTTCTCCGACGATACTACCTGTAAACAGCCTGCCGTTTATGATATTATACTGGAGAATATTGGCAAGTCTTTCCGGGTTTTCTGCTTCAACGCTTTCAATTGTAGCATATCCCGATTTAGTGAATGCTTCATTGTCAGCAGCAAGCAGCGTATAAATATTTGACTCAGAGTTGAGAAGGTTCATGACCGGAGCAGAGGCCCTGACGATAGCCGCCGTGAGGAAACTGAAGCGTGGCAGCGCGAATACATATTGAAAAAGATTTTTATGCGGCGGCGCAAGAACATGGTCTATCACGTGCATAATACCATTATCAATATTGATGTCTTTTTGGATGATTCTGGAGCCGTTAACATAAAAAGTAGAATCATATCTGCTGATAAACACACTCTCGACCGCCTGGGTGGTATATCGCGTGTTTTCCTGTTCAACCAGAGTCTCAGACTTGAGGATCTTGTCCGGAATAATATGATAGGAGATAATCCTTCTTACGCTGTCTTTTGATAAAGAAGTGATGGATGCCCCGGTATATCCCGAAGCTTCGAATGCTTCATTGTTAGGAGCAAATACTGTAAAATTCCCGGATTTAAGGGCATCTACCATTTCTGCGTGCTTTATAGCAGCGTAAAATGTAGAAAAATTGCTATCCTCTATAATAACATCTGTAACAGTTTTAGGCCTCAGCGTGGTGTCATCCGAACAGGAGAAAAATAAAGCGGAAAGGGAAATGAAAAATATTTGAAAGAGGTGGAGTGACAATCCAGACTTATTCATAATATAAGGCAAATACTTGCTTTTCATAAAATTGATATGATTTTAAAGCCTCAAATATAGATACAACATTGTGATAAGTCAAAAATATTATTCAACATTAGAAGGGCCTCATTGCTTTTACAAATCTATTTTTAAAGTAGGTAGAATACAAATTATCTTCCCGCACTCCTTTGGAGGTTGATGCATGTATAAAAATAATTTCATTACTACCTCGAATTTCTGTTACAATTCCTGAATGGGAAACGTAGCCTTCTTTTCCTGCTTCGGGTACAAAAAATACCCAGTCCCCTGGTTTTATTTCATGAATATTTTCTATTTCCCTGCCAAATTCTGACTGTTGCCAGGAGATTCGTGGTACTTTTAGCCCGGCTTCGGAATATACCGAGCAGATTAAACCGGAGCAATCTATTCCGGCTTTGTCATTACCACCAAACAGATAGGGTGTTCCTGAATAGGTCCGGGCGATCTGCACTACGGCAGGGGCATTAGTATTTGCCGCTACAGACCTGGAGGTATTTATTCGTGATGCAGATGTGCCGGTTCTTGTACCAGCTGTGCTGGTCCGGCCTCTTGAAGTATTGTAAGCAGATGTACGCTGGTTTCTTGCTGTATTGGCAGGCGTTGAACGCTGACGCACGGTGGTGCCTCTTGGATGGTGTGCTGTACTCTTCGAAGGTGTTTTCAACAGGGTATCACATGATACACAAAGAAGTAAAATCAGGCAAAGGGAAAAGTATTTGAATAGTTTAATGATAATCATGGACTGATGCAATAGGGTACTGTTCCAAAAATAACGAATGGGTTTTATTTTATTGCAGGATGCAGAAAGTTTAATTGTGTTTTTTTATAGAATAAATAATATCGCGAATGTGTACTTCAATCGGATGGATACATAAAAAGCCCGAATGGCTGAAATGATTATAGAAAAGATGACGATTCCCTGTAAATTCCTGCAAGGGATGATATTTTTCAGCCCCCTGATCAAACAAATCTATTGATAGTGAGCAGCCCTGCAAAATAAATCGTGATAAGGGCAGGCCCGGAAATAAAGCATGTCCTGGGCCGTGATAAGATCTTTAAGATGGTTTGTTTATAAAATTGACTATAATTTGTTTACAAAAAAACTGTGTTTTGAGTATATTCTTTTCCAAAGAAGACTTTTAAACCAGCGAACGGGCATTGGGTTTTCATTTTAAAGAAAGTACTTGTGCCTGTCTGAACTGACAATTCTTTTCCTTAACTCAAAAAGAGATGAATACTAACCTGTTAAACGGACAGACGGCCCTGATCAGTGGCGGATTGGGTGATATTGGTTTTGCTACCGCAGCAGCCATGGCAAGGCTGGGGGCGGATATTGCATTAAGTGATATCAGGGCAGTGTCAGAAGCTGACCGTTATGTTCGTGAAATTGAAAGCTACGGAGTAAGGTGCCTGTATCATCAGGTAGATATCGGCAATCCTGATCTGATAAAACCCTGGATAGATGAGGTGGCCGCTGTTCTTGGAATCCCTCAGATTATTATCGCCAACGCTGCGATTGTCCATCTTAAGGGGTTTCATGAAATTTCCTCTGCCGAATGGATAAAAGAATTAAACGTTAATCTGAACGGAGCGTTTTTTATGACTCAGCATGCAACTCACCTGCTTCGGGAAGCAAAGATGCCGGGCAGGGTGGTGTTTGTAGGTAGCTGGGCTGCAGAAAGAGTACACAGTCACATGCCTGCTTACTCGGTAGCCAAAGCGGGCGTGCGGATGCTTTGCAGGTGCATGGCGCTGGATCTGGCTCCCGCTGGTATTCTGGTGAATGAAATAGCGCCGGGTTATGTTGCTGCCGGGTTAACCGGAAAAATATGGAAGGAACACCCTGAAATGATGCATGTATCCAAAGAGAAAGTACCTACCAGACTGGTCATTGATGTTGAAGAAGTGGCTGAACAAATCGTTTATCTGTGTGATCCGCGGAACAGACACATGACAGGAAGTACCTTGCTGATGGATGGAGGCTTGTCGCTTTAAGCATCATGCAGGCCGACAGAACAGACGCGGTGTTTTCCGGCAGTTCTGTCGGTATTAAATAAATAACGGTCAGCAGTGCTCCAGAGTCCTTATGTTGTTTGTGATTTGAGGAGCCATCTTCAGTCTGGCTGTTTCATTTTTTGTCCTGATCAGAAATACCGTGGCCAGCAATGCTCCGATCAGTGCCATGACAATACCTACCAGCTCCGGGGAGTTGTAACCCCAGCCATAAGAAATAGGAATACCACCCAGAAATGCACCCAATGCATTGCCGATATTAAAGCTGGCCTGTCCGGATGCCGCCGCGATCATCTTCTCAGAATCTCTGGCCGAGTTGATCAGCATCAGCTGAATAGGAGAGCCCACGGTAAAGGCAATCATGCCGGTTACAAATGACAGAATCAGTGCCAGTGTTGTGTCATGGGAGAACGTATAAACCAGTACAAGTGAAAAAGCCATCAGCAGAAATGACGTGATGGCGGCTTTGGTAGGAGTAACCGAATCCGCTATTTTACCGCCAATCAGATTGCCGAAAAACATTCCCAGACCTACCAGTATCATTACAAACGAGACGTACTCAGGCGATAATTTGGCTACTTCTGTCATTAGTGGTGCGATGTAGCTGATCCAGGCAAATAATCCTCCCGTACCGATCGCGATCATGAACGTAAGTAATATTCCCTGCCAGCGCTTAAAAAATGAGAGTTGCTCAAGCATCGGCGCGCCGGTATCCATTGACGGAATCGCCGGCAACCAGCTTTTTAAAGCAAACATGGTAGACAGGCCGGTCAGGCTGATAAACGCGTAAGTGAGCCGCCAGTCGAAATGATGGCCCAGATAAGTACCCAATGGTACGCCCACCAGATTCGCAATGGTTAAGCCGGTAAACATCATGGCAATAGCCTGTGCTTCTTTGCCTTTAGGCGCAATACGGCTGGCCACTACCGATCCGACCCCGAAGAAAGCACCATGAGGAAGGCCCGATAAAAACCGGGTCACCAGTAAAACGGGATAGGATGGAGAAATGACAAACAGAAAATGACAGACCGCGAAAAGCAACATCATCAGTATCAGTACCTTTTTGGGAGAATGCTTCCCTGTAAACATCACCAGTAATGGTGCTCCGATGACTACTCCCAGCGCATAAATAGCAATGAGATGTCCTGCGGTGGGAATATCAATAGCCAGGTCTTTGGCTATATCAGGTAATAGGCCCATCATAGCAAATTCTGTCATTCCAATCGAAAAACCACCCAGGGCAAGTGCAAGGAGTTTTTTATTAAGCATATTG
>JBEBXQ010000068.1:0-25827 GCA_040391535.1 Telluribacter sp.
CCGCTTTTTTGTTCTTCGCATGAAAGCTTTTACATTCTGAAACCAAAGGTATAGACATCGTAAGGAGCATCAGGGTATAACCCTTCAAACTGCACCATGGTATCTTCTTTACCGGTAATGGCACTCTCCAGTTCTTTCACTGATTTCACAGATTTACCGTTTATCTTGGTAATAATGAAACCCGCTTCGGCACCTGTTCTGGCAAATTTACCTCCCTGAACCTCACTTAACTTGACACCGCCTTCAATTTTATATCTCTTCAGCTTCTGTACTTCCTCTGTTGTCAGGTTCTGGAAACTGGCACCCAATGAGGCTAGCGTAGCTGCTTTTTCATCGCGTTTGATAATGTCTGAGCCACCTTCGCGGTTCCTCAGGGTTACCGTAATATCCCTTTCTTTTCCGTCACGGTTGACCGTAAGGTTCACTTTATCATTAGGCGCATGCAGACCAATCATTTGCTGCAGATGAGGTACAGAAAGCACCGTGTTGCCATCTACTTTCACAATTACATCACCTTCTTTGACACCGGCAACACCGGCAGCACTGTTTTCCATAATTTTGGCTACATACGCACCACTATTTACCTTCACACCATACTCAGTGGCTTTTTTGCTATCCAGGTCATCCAGTGAAATACCCAGGTAACCACGTTGAACACCACCGAATTTGATAATATCTGTTGTCACCTTTTTAACAATACTGGTAGGAACGGCAAAAGCATAACCTGCATAGCTTCCTGTAGGGCTGGCAATAGCGGTGTTAATACCGATCAGCTCACCTTTCAGGTTAACCAGAGCACCCCCGCTGTTTCCGGGATTAACTACCGCATCCGTCTGGATAAATGATTCAAGAGGAGAATCTCCGTCAAATTTCTGGTTGGAGTTACCATATTTTCTGCTGTACTCCTGGCTGATGATCCCTAATCCGCGCCCTTTGGCACTTACAATGCCGGCAGTTACCGTAGATTCCAGATTAAAAGGATTACCCACAGCCACTACCCACTCGCCTACTTTAACCGTTTCCGAATTTCCGAATACAATAGCAGGAAGGTTATTCTCTTCTACTTTAATAACGGCAATATCCGTTGAAGGGTCAGTACCAATCACTTTTGCTTTTACCTTACTCTTATTAAACAGTGTAACCTCCAGCTCATCGGCACCTTCCACCACGTGGTTATTGGTTACAATGTAACCATCTTTACTGATGATCACACCTGAACCGGAAGCTTCCTGTGCTCTTTGCCGCGGGGCCTGACGGAAGTCTTCACCAAAAAATTCCCGGAAAAAATCGGGGATCTGGTTATAATTCTGGCGCGACTGGCGCATTATGGTAGACTTAATATGCACAACAGTAGGTGTTGAAACTTCTGCTGCATTCACGAAATCTCCGGGTGCTCCTGCCGGAGATCCTGTAGAAGTAAACCGGGCTAATGACTCCGCCGGTGTTTCATTGATTATTACGTCACGGCTATTATCGTCATTATCAATCATTTTATAACCCACAACAGTGGTTGCACTTGATATAAGGCCAACCAGAATCAGGGCTTTCCAATTTGTATTCATAGTTTTATCCAATGGGGTTAAATTGAGTTTCTGTTTCTTAAACGCAAAAAAAATGCGATTGCATTCCCTGTCAAAACGTATTTAACAACTTTTAACAAAAATACAAAAAAACAGAGACAAATCTGTGATTTATCCCTGTTTCAACAATACAACGATTAACCTATTGAAATGGTGCGGGAAGGCTTCACTTTAGCTTCCTCTCGTTTCGGAAGGCTGATTTTAAGAATACCGTCTTCATATCCGGCTTCAATTTTTTCTCCGTCAATGGTATTGGGAAGTGAAAATACCCTTTGAAATGAAGTATATTTAAACTCCTGACGGGTATATTTTTCAGTGGTCTTCTCTTCTTCTTTTTTTGCTTCAGCTGAAATGGATAACTGATTATGATCCAGATTTACTTTAAAATCACTTTTCTTCAATCCGGGTGCAGCTACCTCTATGCGGAATCCGTCCTCTGTTTCCACAACATTTACAGATGGTAAAGTGCCGGACGTAGAAGGAACAAACAGGTCTGCTGAATCTTTACCGAAAAAGCTTTCAAAAAATGAAGGATAAGCATAATTGTTTTTAACTAAAGCGCTCATGATATTGTATGTCTTGATGTTAATGTTTGATTAATTGTTTTATATTTTTTTCAAATACAATAACCAAATCATCAACATTTATACCTCTATCAGAAAAACACGAAAATAATGCCATAATGTCCTTTTTTCAAAGATTTACCTCAAAACAAATGACATAATGTCATTAAATGGCATTTTTTTAGCTATTCAACCGTCGTTGTATTAGTGAATTCACCACCTGAAACAATGCTTTGGGGGTAAAGGTGCGCCAGTTCTCAAGCTCAAGGGTACCACCAAAATTCAGAAAATAATCCAGCTGATATTTCCGCCACTCATTTTCAACATGTCCGGGAAAGCGTAATGCCGCGATCCAGCCGTTTTCTACTTCCTCGAACCATTCTGCATAATATTCATCGTCTGAACCATGAAAATTAAAGACATTTTCCCCGATCAGAATAAAATGTACGATCCCTTCACCTGTCATCAGGTCAATGATATTCCGCTTAAAATGCATAATATCATTGTGCAGCGTATCATTCCATTCACCGATAAGCTCAATAACCGCAAATCTGAGGGTATAATCGGCAAACAGGATTTTGATATACAGTGTCTCCGAACCCATAAAATCCCAGAAAGGATGTATATAATGATCATAAACCGCATCATGATACTGGCTCAGATCATACTCTTTTCCGAAGAAAGGTGATTTGGGATCTTCATGCGACTGGTAATACTTTTCCCAGTTAAAAAAGGGTTCGAGTTCATGCATGGTATATAGGGTATATCAGGATGAGAGTTTCATACTTGTTTTGATCAGATTGGTAGCACATTTAGCGACAATCAGCCCTTCCTCATTGGTAAGGGTACACTCACAGTGTACGATATTATTTCCTGCTCTTATTACAGCAGACTCTGCTATGATCACTTCGCCCACCTTTGCACTGTGCAGATAGTCACAGTTAAGGTTGACTGTAGTATAGGCATTCTCCCTTCCCAGCAGGTACACATTGGCTCCGGCCATTTCATCCAGAATGGTCGCCGCAATACCTCCATGCAGAATCCCCATGGGATTGGTCATGTCCTCTCTTACTGTAAATTGTACTTTCAGAAACCCGTTCCTGACCTCAAGCAGGGTGCCGTTCAGCCACCGGCTTACCGGGCCCGGACTATCCGATAGTGATTGATTAATTTTGGCCGTCATAAATTCAAGCCGTGGGTTACTGCTTTCTGTAAGATTATTCATTTGAAACTGATTTGGTTATGTTTGCTGATATTCTGAAACAAACGGAATCTCTTCAATTGTTCCCTACCTTCGTCTTTAGCGCTAAATTTGGATAAAAATCAGAAGGTTCCTCAATTAAGCGGTTTGTATTTGTTAAGAATAGTACGTAATTAGTACCTTTGCCCCGCAATCGGTTTTACCGGAGTTACCAAATCTATGAATTTTAAATTATCTGACATACCTGACCGCGCCAGTAAACCCCGTGAAACGGGCATTACGATGGTTATGGATAAAGGGCTGAGCATAAGACAGGTTGAAAATATGCTTGAAGTTTCGGCCCCCTATATTGATATCGTAAAACTCGGCTGGGCCACCTCTGTGGTAACCCCGAATCTCGACGACAAACTGGCTGTTTACAGAAATGCCGGTATTCCCATTTATTTTGGAGGCACCTTGTTTGAAGCATTTGTGGCCCGAAATCAGTTCGATGACTACCGCAGATTACTCGACCGTTATGATCTGAAGTATGCCGAGGTTTCAGACGGATCCATTGAAATGAATCCTGATGTAAAATGCAACTATATCGCTACTTTAGCCAAGGACGTAACGGTATTATCTGAAGTCGGCTCAAAGGATGAAGAGAAAATCATCCCTCCGTACAAATGGATCAACCTGATGAACAGCGAACTACAGGCCGGTGCCTGGAAAGTAATCGGTGAAGCAAGGGAAGCAGGAAATGTCGGTCTGTTCCGTGCAAGCGGTGAAGTGCGCCAGGGACTGGTGGAGGAAATCCTGACACAGGTACCCTCTGACCGGATTCTCTGGGAATCTCCTCAGAAAGCGCAGCAAGTCTGGTTTGTGAAACTGCTGGGTGCCAATGTCAATCTGGGTAATATCGCTCATGATGACGTGATTCCCCTCGAAACTATCCGCCTGGGTCTGAGAGGCGACACATTCAGTCTTTATTTAAATACTAAAACAAACCAGTCTGTTTAATGGAATTTTTCTCGCAGATCCTTGATTTTTTTCTTCACTTAGATCAGCACCTCGCACAGATTGTGCAGGACTATGGTAATCTTACCTACTTTATTCTGTTCCTGATTATTTTCGTTGAGACGGGTGTTGTTTTCATGCCGTTTCTGCCTGGCGATTCCCTGCTGTTTGCGGCAGGTATGCTGGCGGCACAATATCCTGAATCACTCAATGTCTGGCTGATTATCGTGTTATTGCTGATTGCTGCCATCCTGGGAGATACCTGCAATTATCTTATCGGTAAATATTTTGGTGAAAAAGCGCTCAAAGTCAAGATTTTCGGAAAAACTTTCGTCAAACCTGAATACATCGAAAAAACCCACGAGTTTTATGAAAAGTATGGCGCAATGACTATCATCGTGGCCCGTTTTGTTCCTATTGTCAGAACACTGGCACCTTTTGTGGGCGGTGTCGGACATATGAATTACCGTACTTTCCTTACTTATAATGTCGTGGGAGCACTCCTTTGGGTTATCGGAATCACACTGGCCGGGTACTTCCTGGGGCAGATTCCGCTGATTAAAAATAACTTTGAAACGGTAGTCTTCATTATTATCGGAATTTCCATTCTGCCCATGGTTTTTCAGTTCTTAAAAGCAAAATTCAGCAAAGAAGAAGTTAAGGCTTAATCATTTTATGAACTTATACGGTCTGATCGGCAAAACTTTGAAACACTCCTTTTCAAAGCAGTATTTTACTGAGAAATTTCAGCGTGAAAATATAGCAGACAGTCAGTACGAACTATTCGAACTGGCTTCTGCAGATCAGCTGAAAACACTGATAAGCCAGCAGCCAGACCTGATAGGATTAAATGTTACGATCCCTTACAAGCAGGAGGTTTTCCCGTTGCTGGATGCGATTGATCCGGAGTCTGCCGGAAAAATCGGAGCGGTCAATACCATCAGGATTTTTAAAGACGGCACCACTAAAGGTTATAACTCTGATTACTATGGTTTCAGGCAATCGCTTGAAAACTGGCTTGACCATACCGGTGTTGATGCTACAGGTCTCTCCGCGCTTATTCTCGGAACCGGCGGAGCATCCAAAGCAGTGGTGGTAGCGCTACAGGACCTGAACATACCTTTTCAGCAAGTCTCCAGAACTACTGCTGCGGGTATTCTGTCCTATGCAGCATTGAACGAAACCATTATTGCCGGGCACAGGCTCATCATCAATACCACCCCGCTGGGAATGTATCCCAATACGGAAGAATGCCCGCCGATACCCTATGAATTCCTGACATCCGGACACTTGTTATATGATCTGGTATACAACCCCATTGAAACGCTGTTCATGAAGCGCGGAAAAGAGAGGGGCGCAACTACTCTCAACGGACTGCAGATGCTTTATATGCAGGCTGAAAAATCCTGGGAAATCTGGAATAATCCGGAAACAGAATAAGCACACATTTCGTCCTGGCTAATCAGCTACCCGACTCATTCCTGTAAAACCGCCACAGATCTTTTCCTTTAGAGACAGAATCAAATAATACCCCCTGTACAGCAGGAGCTTCCACTCCATGACTCAAGGAGAAATCAGACTGACAACATCTGATCTCATCCCAATACCCTTTTTGCAGAAAAGTATTGATAAGCCGGGCACCTCCTTCCACTATCACAGACTGAATTTTCAGCCGGTGCAGATCCTGCAGCAGCTGTTCCGTTTCATATTCATCCTGTTTCAGTTTCCTGAAATTTACCGGAGCAAACATATCCTGATACCTCACCGGCACCTGATCATGTACGGAGTCCTTTTCATAGTTATAAATAAGCGTTGGCTGCGATCCGTCATACAGAAAAGCTGATGCCGGAAGTTTCAGATGGCGGTCAACAACAATCCTGACCGGATTTCTCCCCGGCCATAAACGTACATTCAACCGGGGATTATCATTTACTGCCGTATGGGTTCCCACCATGATGGCATCTTCTTCAGAACGCCATCCGTGTACCATCACATCAGACCATAATCCGGAAATCTTAACCGGTTTTCCTTCCGCCGAACCGATAAACCCATCTGCTGTTTCAGCCCATTTCAGAATAATATACGGCCTGTTTTTTTCAAAAAACGTAAAGAACCGGCGATTTAACCAGCGTCCTTCTGTTTCACATAATCCGGTCTCTACCTCAATCCCTGCCTCCCGCATCCGCTGAATGCCCCTCCCGGCCACTTTCGGGTTGGGATCGTCATTACATATCACCACTTTCTGAATCTGCTTTTCGATCATCAGATCGGCGCAGGGAGGCGTGTTGCCTGTATGCGCACAAGGCTCCAGGGTTACATAAGCGGTTGCCTGGCTCAGAAGCGCTTCGTGCCCTTTCGCCACCGCATCCTGCACAGCATTTACCTCTGCATGCCAGCTGCCATAGACCCTGTGCCAACCTTCTCCTATGATTTTATCCTCATGCACCAGCACACAGCCTACCATAGGGTTCGGACTGACTGCCCCTATCCCCGCTCCGGCCAGTTCCAGCGCCCGCTTCATCCATTTTTCTTCCTGATCGTCATTTATCATGTAACAAAAATAAGAAATTCAACTGATCCGCCTTTCTGCATAAACATACAATCATTATTACCCTAATCAAACCCCGAAATCTTTCCTTCCTAAACATAATTTTAGTAACTTTCCAGCCGGAGTAAAGAAACAAGTCTGAATGTCTTCTGCAAGAGAGATTTACAAATATATTGTAGACGGGATACAAGTATATCCTTTAAAAGAAAAACAGGCGATAGCCTATATGTTACTGGAACACTTTCTGCACCTCAGAAATGTGGACGTGCTGGTTGACAGGCCTATACCTGAAAACCAGACGCAGCCCGACTGGAACCAGATTATTTCAAGGCTGAACAACAATGAACCGGTACAACATATTATCGGTTCGACCGAATTCTGTGGATTAACCTTTCAGGTATCTTCTTCAGTACTTATCCCAAGGCCTGAAACCGAAGAACTGGTGAGGCTGGTCACACGGGATTATGCAGAACCTGACGAACGGGCCTCGATACTGGATATTGGGACCGGCAGCGGCTGTATTGCCATCGTATTGGCCAAATTCCTCCCGCATTGTAACCTTCACGCATGGGATGTCTCGGAACAGGCACTTCAGGTAGCCCGGGAAAACGCCCGGCAACTGATGGCAGATGTTGAATTTGCCCGGCAGGATATGCTCAATATCACATTCCCGATTCCGGGTGTTCCTGAAAAATTTGACTGTATCGTCAGCAATCCGCCTTATGTCACTTATTCAGAAGCAGACCACATGCGTCCGAATGTACTCAGGTTTGAACCGCATGAGGCTTTATTTGTAGAAGATGCAGATCCGTTGCTGTTCTATAAAGCGATAGCTGATTTTGGGAAGCATCACCTCAAAACAGGAGGACATTGCTATGTAGAAATCAATGAGCATTTCGGTGACGACACCCGTACCGTATTTTTAGAGAGAAACTATACCTCCGTTGAAATTATCAGAGATATTCACGGAAAAGACCGTTTTGTTAAAGCAATTATTAATTAATCAGGAAACCGGTTCCCGGTTTCTGAACCCGTAGTGCCAGTGAAATTCAGTTGTTTTGTTGGGTTGATGTTGCTCTGGATTGGCCTGGCAGGTTGTGACAGAACACATCACAGTAAAGTAAAAAGAGATAAAGAAGCACTGACGGGGTGTATTGGTAATCCCCTGACAGAAAGCCAGGAAGCGCAAATCCGGCAACAGATCAACGCAGAAGAAAAAGCCGCAAAAATCCAGGAAATTTTTGACAGAAAACGAAGAGGAGGTTTTAATGGTAGTGTACTGGTAGCGCAAAAGGGCGTTGTATTATTTGAGAAGAATTACGGCTATGCCAGTCTGAAAAAGAAAGATTCTCTCACTTTCCAGCATACATTTCAACTCGCGTCTTTATCAAAACCCTTTACAGCACTGGCTATCCTTCAACTGAAAGAGGACAAAAAACTATCTCTGGATGATTCCGTTCAGGCATATTTCCCTGATTTTCCCTATAAAGGCATCACGATCAGCTCCTTGCTGAGCCACCGGAGCGGGTTACCCAATTATATGTACACCTTTCCTGACAGCGTACGGCACGGCAAAAAGTACCCGTCGAATCTGGATCTTATCCACTGGTTTGAGAAAATAAAACCCATTCCCAATAATCGTCCGGAAAGAGGTTTCAGCTATAACAATTCGAATTATCTGGTACTGGCTTCCATTGTGGAAAAGGTTGCAGAAATGCCCTTTGATGAATACCTTACCAGGCATATTTTTGAACCCCTCGGAATGGATAATACCTATTTATGCACCTCATCCAGTGAAGAATTCCATCAATATAAGACCTTAGGTCACCAGAACGGCAGATTGATTCCGAAAGATTATTATGATGATGTTGTCGGAGATAAAGGCATTTATTCCAATACAACAGACCTTTACCGTTTTTATAAAGGGTTATCCGGAGGATGTATCATCAATCCAAGCACCATGAAAGAGGCCTTCGCTCCCCGCAGTTTCGAGAAGCCGGGAGTTAAAAATTATGGCTACGGTTTCAGAATGCATCTCAACGAAGTGAATGAACCTAAATATATTTATCATGGTGGCTGGTGGAAAGGATATAATACGATGTTCTGGATGAGCCCGGAAGACAACTTTGTGATTATCGTTCTGGGTAACTCCTACAACCGTTCCGTTTATCAGCTCAAAGATGTAATTGATGTACTTCACGGAGAAATACAAAACGATGATATAGAGAAAGACCTTCAATAGGTTTGAAATCGGTACTTAATTCAGGATATTTGCAACTATGCCATCCCAATTAATTCATACATGTCAGAAACCGGATATATAGTTCCTCTGTTAACGCTCTGCCTGCCGCTTTTAACCGCTCTGCTATTGTGGATTGCCGGTTCCGGTATTAACCGTATCGCCGGGTGGATTGGTGCAGGGATAACGTTATCAGGACTTATTTTTCTGCTGGCAGCTTTTTTGTCTCCCAATGGTATACCAACTTTAGCGATTGACTGGATTACTATCGGTAATTTTACCTTATCACTCACTTTCAGGATTGACAATCCGGCATGGCTCTTATTGCTTATTGTTCATTTTGTAGCTGCTCTCGTTCAGATTTACTCCACCGCTTATTTACATGATGACCAGGGCCGGTATCGTTATTTCGCTTTTCTCCAGCTTTTTCTGTTCTCCATGAACGGAATTATTATGGGTGGAAGCCTTATTGTGATGTATATTTTCTGGGAAATGGTAGGTCTTTGCTCTTATCTGCTGATTGGCTTCTGGCACCATAAACCCCGTGCTTCGTGGGCAGCCCAGAAAGCCATGATTATGAACCGTATCGGCGATGCCGCTTTTCTGACAGGTATTCTGTTATTGTTCTTTCATGCAGGGAATACCGAATTCAGCACCTTACCACAAGCCATCACGACCCTTTCTCCCGGATTACTGACTCTGATCGGGCTTTGCCTCTTTGGCGGGTGTGCCGGAAAATCAGCACAGTTTCCGTTGTCAGCCTGGTTACCCGATGCCATGGAGGGCCCCACACCGGTATCTGCGTTAATACATGCGGCTACGATGGTGGCTGCCGGGATTTTCCTTTTGGCCAGAATCGCCTTTCTGCTTACCCCGACTGCACAAGCTGTCATTATAACCATTGGCCTGATTACCATGCTGCATGGTGCCATTAAAGCACTGAATGCCTGGGATATCAAAGGCGTGCTGGCTTATTCAACCATGTCTCAGCTGGGACTGATGGTAATAGCAGCCGGGACGGGCAGCTGGCAGGCCGCATTATTCCACCTGACCACTCACGCTTTCTTTAAAGCAGGTTTATTTTTATCAGCCGGTTCGGTCATCCATGCCATGACACCCCATCACCCTTCCGGTGATTTTGATCCGCAGGATATGCGGAATATGGGTGGATTAAGGGAAAAAATGCCTGTTACCTATGTTTGCTACCTGATCCTGAGTGCCGCTCTGGCCGGGGTTCCGTTGCTGTCTGGTTTTCTGTCAAAAGATACTATTTTCCTGGAAACATTTGCCTGGGCTGAAAAAACCGGCGGCATTGCCTGGCTTGTACCTGTCTTAGCCGTAGCTGCGGCAGGACTTACGGCGTTTTATATGTTCAGACAGGTATTCCTGATCTTTTTTGGTACCCGGCGTTACGAAGAAAAAGCGGTTCATCCCCATGAATCACCGGTTAGTATGTGGCTGCCTATGGTGATTTTATCCGGCCTGTCTTTCTTCTTTGTTTTTTCGGTTAATCCGTTCGATGCCTCAGGAGGGTGGTTTCAACAATTTATACCCGGAGAAGCAGCACATCACAACACACTGGTTCCTCTGATATCCGTTATTGTTACCGGCCTTTCTATTTTTACCGGTTGGCGTTATTCACTCCGGCAGGATGGTTTTACAAGTCCTGTATTTCGTTTTGATATAACCTATCCGTTACTCGCAGACTTTAATCAGCATAATTATACACGTACTTTTTTCCTGATTCCATTCCAGAAAATAAGTATCCTGCTCGGCCGGATTGAATCGAAAATTATAGACGCACTGATTATCGGCAGTGCACAATTTACCGTTATTTTTGCACATCTGACCAGCTGGGCTGACCGATACCTGATTGATGGTACTGTGAAACTGGTAGTCGGTACCGTACGCTCAGCGGGACAGGGAGTCAGGTCTTTGCAAAGCGGACAAATACAATCCTATTATATTGCGACAGGAGTCAGCCTTTTTCTGTTGATTATCTGGTGGATAAGCAACTAGGACTCTCATAAAATTAGCATCAAGTAATTAGTAACAGCGAATGCCCGAACATATACTTTCCTTTCTGATTTTTCTGCCATTGCTTGGTGCTCTGGTGGTAGCGCTCTGGCCCACTGCGCAGACGGCTTCTTTACGCTGGATTACTCTTGCCACACTTTTGTCACAATTGCTTATTCTAGGCATTATTATAATAAATTTCGATCAGCAATACCCGGGTTATCAGTTGAATGAAGAAGTTGACTGGATAACCCTCTCGATGGGCAGCTGGGGAATTGTATCCATTGATTTCGCGCTGGGAGTGGACGGAATCAGTATCGGGCTGGTCGCGCTATCGGTTCTGGTTTTACTGGCCGGAGTCATCAGTTCATGGAATACCACCAAACGCCCCAAGGCCTATTTTACTTTATATCTGATACTGACAGCCAGCATCATAGGCTGTTTTCTGGCGAAAGATTTCTTCCTGTTCTACCTGTTTTTTGAATTTATGCTGCTACCGATGTATTTCCTTATCGGTATCTGGGGAGGGCCGCGCCGGGAATATGCTGCCATTAAGTTTTTCATCTATACTTTTGCCGGGTCACTGCTGATCCTGATTGTAATGATTGCCTTGTACCTCTCAGCCATTGACCCGCTCGAAACCGGGAAAATGATGGGATTACTGGTTAATACTTCTGCGGACAATGCTTCAGTGACAGCCGAGATTCAGTCAGCGTTACAAATGGGGGCCATTCCGGCCGATCAGCTGGTACACACCTTCAGGTTTGATTACCTGAGCAATCCGGCCAACTATATCCCAGGTTCGTTTCTGGATGCCAACGCTGATTACTTTCTTGGGAATACGCCTGTAAGGTTACTTGCTTTCTGGATGATTTTCATCGGATTTGCTGTCAAGTTACCGGTAGTGCCTGTCCACACCTGGTTACCTGACGCACACGTGGAAGCTCCTACCCCCCTGTCTGTTGTACTGGCAGGTATTCTGTTGAAAATAGGAGGGTACGGTTTTATCCGTATCGTTGATGGGTTTTTCCCTGCTGAAGCCTGGCACAGCGCTGTTCCGCTAGCCATTATTGGTATGATTTCTATTGTTTACGGGGGCTTTAATGCACTGGGACAATACGACCTTAAGAAAATGATCGCTTATTCTTCAGTGTCCCATATGGGGTTCGTTCTGTTAGGTATAGCGGCTTTCACATCTGAAGGTATTAACGGTGCTATTTATCAGATGATCAGCCACGGTGTTATATCATCCATGCTTTTCATCATTGCCGGAGTCATCTACGATCGTACGCATGATCGTCAGATTGACCATTACAAAGGATTGATAGAAGTGATGCCCAAATATACCTTACTGACCGGCGTGGCATTTTTTGCAAATCTCGGCTTACCTGGTTTTTCAGGCTTCGTAGGTGAATTATTTACGCTGATGGGTGCTTTCCGGTCGGAAAATCTGCCCGTCTGGATTCCGGCTTTATCCACTTTAGGCATTGTACTCGCGGCCGCCTATATGTTGTGGACTTATCAGCGGATGTTTATGGGGAAATTCTGGTATCGTGAAAACCCTGATATCCAGCTAAAGGATTTATCTCTCCGGGAATCAGGACTACTAATTGTACTTGCGATTCTGACACTCGCTGTTGGATTATATCCCAACATGGTTTTCGGATTGTCAGAAGCAACGGTTGAGCACTGGCTGAACGGGTTAAAGTAATGCCGGTTCAGGATAAGCTTACGATCTGAAAATATCACCCATCCCGGGTTTCATAAACATTATCTTCTTCCTGTTTCTGTAATCATTCCAACACTTCGTGGTTATTTTTAAGTCTGAAGGACTGACAGGATGATAGAAAAAGAGGAAATAGCCGTTCATTTAACTGCGAAGCGGTAACAGGATTCTAAACCCGGACTGACGTTAAAGTAACAGACTCAGCATGATTCTTTCAGAAAATACCTTTCGCTCAGGTACACAGCAAGCCAGCCACCTGTAGCACCCAGGGTATCGGCAAGGATATCGTAACCATCAAAGCTACGCCCGTTACCCATCCATTCCTGTATAAATTCCACACCTGCACCAAACAGTATCGCGAATAAGCCTATCAGCAGTTTCTGCGAAGGAACACGGTATTGCCATAAAAACACAAATCCGGCAAACAATCCGAAGTGGACCACCTTATCCAGTCCCGGAAACCCCGGATCCTTAGGTAAATCAGAAGAAGGAGCAAAGAAAAGCCCGCACATCAGCAATGTCCAGATGACAGGTAACCAGTTATTCTTTTTAAGAAAATAAAGAAATGATTGTATCAAAGTATTGATTAATTGAATTTTAGGTTACAAATTTATCATGGTTTTCTTTATCTTGTATGAAAAAACGAATTCATCTTCATATGAAAAACCTATTCGTTCACTTCCTCCTTTTATTATTTTGTCTCCCGTCTTCTGTTCTGCATGCGCAAACAGACTCATTTCTTAAAAAATTGCTTCATAAAGATCCGGATCGTTTTGGAGAATTTATAAAAAATCCGGATGAATACCAGATACAGATCCTGTACACTAAAATAGAACGGAATCAGCTCAATCAGCCCAGATTAAAGACTTATCATTACCATGTAAATGAGAACGAGTATTTTTATCCGGCAAGTACCGTCAAGCTGCCGGCAGTTTTACTTGCTTTTGAGAAAATAAATAACCTGAATATCCCTGGTCTCACCATATTCACACCTATGCTGACTGATTCGGTAAGGCTTTCTCAAACCACAGCATATACTGATTCCACTGCTGAAAACCACCTCCCGTCTCTGGCTCATTATGCCCGGAAAATTTTATTAGCCAGTGACAATGATGCTTTTAACCGTTTGTACGAGTTTCTCGGACAAGATTACTTCAATGAAAAGCTCCGTGAAAAAGGATATGTTCATTCCAGGATTCTGCACCGTCTGGCTGTACCGGTACCGGCAGAAGAAAACCGGTATACCAACCCTGTCAGGTTTGAAGAAAATGGTAAAACGTTATACAGCCAACCTGCTGTACAGGCAACCGGATCGTATAAAAGCGAAAGAGAAATCCTGCTGGGAAAAGCCCATGTTGAGGGGAATGATACCATTCAGGCGCCAATGGACTTTTCCGGAAAGAATTTTTTAAGCCTGACCGACCAGCATAACATGCTTAAAGCACTCTTTTTCCCTGACCAGGTAGCACCAGAGAAACGGTTTAACCTTACCCCTGCCGACTATCGGTTTATTTACCAGTATATGTCTCAGTTGCCTATTGAAACCGATTATCCGGATCATTACAGGGAAGACTTGTACGATGCATATACCAAATTCCTGCTTTTCGGCAGTACAAAGCAAAGGATTCCCCGCCATGTCCGGTCTTTTAACAAGTCCGGTTATGCATACGGATTCCTTTCAGATAACGCGTATATAGCTGATTTTGAAAGAGGAATAGAGTTTATGGTTTCTGCTGTGATTTACTGTAACAAAGACGGCATATTGAATGACGATCGTTATGATTATGAAGCTGTTGGTCATACGTTCATGGAAAACCTGGGAAAAACCCTGCTGCAATATGAAATTGAAAGGAGCCGCAAACGACGACCGGATCTGGACCTGTATGAACTCGAATACGATAAATAAACTATAAAAGCGGTACAATGGAAGGAGCTGAAATGTCAAAATCACGGAACATCAGCCTGCTGATTCCTTCCACACCTCCCCGAAGCCTGGAATTAAGCTCCGGGATATTAGGATAATAGCCTAACCGCAGCTGAAGTGTATTCAGTGCCAGATTTTCATTGCGGAACCGGACTCCTATTCCGTATCCCTGATATAACGGTTGTCTCCAGAGATCTCCTTCACGGCTTATCAGCGATAAGTCTATAAAGGTAAAATAAGCCAGACGAAAGCCTATAAAGCTCTTTGAGGAGAACAGCACTGTTTCCAGTCCCAGTGAAAGACGTTCATTCCCGATCAGATAGTCACTCCTGACACCACGTATGCCTCCTGCTCCGCTAATATTGAGATATTCCAGTGGATCACGGTTAATACCCTTGGTATACCGCAGAGAAACAAACTGTCTGAAGTATCGGGGGCCCATAGGGAATAACCTGCTGATATAATCCGCTGAACCACTAAGAACCCCTTGTTGCATACTGTTGTTTTTGATATAAGTACCAAAACTCACCAAACCGTACAGATACCCTGCTTTTTCTGACAGATACTGCCCTCTGGAAACCTGAACACCGCTATAGCCTCTGGTACCAAATTCCGTGTCTTCTCTTCCGAATGTTATGGAAGCCATACTACCGGTCGGTACGTCTTCCGTCCGGCCGAAACCATATACCAGTACGTCCCGTTTATAATTCCTGTCCGAAACCCCCAGACTCATCAGCATTGTACGCCTGTTCCAGTAAATTTTATTGGTATCCGCACGCACTTCAGGCCTTTCAACATACCGGTACTGATTAATCCGGAAGGCCGGCACAAACCTGATATTTTCAGGGAATAACCTGCCAGGCATTCTAAGCCGGAAAGCCCTCCCCAGCCAGAAATCATAAAAACTGTAATTTACAGGATACATAACCACCTGATCAGGATTATCGGTGAAACGTTTGAATTCAAGTATTTTAGATTGTCCTAATTCAAAAGCTCCGGCATATTTGGTATTGGTTGTCAGAAAAGGGCGTGAAAAGCCAACAGAACGCTGTTTCAGATCCCTTTCCCATATCATATTCAAATGTGCAGTAATAAATGATTTCCCGATATAAGGAATCGTATAAATACTTCGTCCCTGAAATTTCTGTATGGAATCTTCAGCATTCCAGCGCACCGAATTGGATAAATTCGTGGCACTTCCCAGCAGGTTGATATTATTCAGGCCCAGTTTAAAATTACTTAAACCACTGATTCCTACTGACGGCACAATGGACCATCGATCCTGAATGAGCACTACCACATCGGCCATCCAGTCAGGTTCTTCTCTGGGCACGACAATAATCCTGACGTCCAGAATCGTAGGGTTATTCCGGATGATACGTTCATTATCCTGCAACTTTTCCGAATCTATAAGATCGCCACTCTCAAAAAGGAAGTAAGAACGGATGATCCGCTCACGCGTATCGGTATGCAGATTGCGGCTCAGGAAACTTTCCAGTTTATTACCTTTCCTTGTCGTATCATAAACAGACTCACCCAGTACATTCAGTTGCCGTATGGCGATGTCTCCGATGATCAGTCCTTCATAGGGAGCGAAAATATTCTCAGCAATCTGCTTAACCTGTTCCTTCTTTCCCTGATTATAAACGTCCCTGAATACAAACCGATAAATACGTTTTGTCATCTTGTTTCTGGACATACGCTCTTTCAGATTAGTATAGCGAATACTATCCTTTTCGTTCTTACTGCTTCCATCCAATGGCTGGGCCACCTGGCTGAACGCCTGCATAGTTACGAAAATGCATATAATCACTGATACTATTCTAAGCATTGTACAATCACAATGTTAGCGAGCGACAGCTTTTTCGATAAACTTCACTGTCTCAAGCCCCTTACTGGGTGGTGGTGTGTTTCTTTGCTGACGCCCGTTAGCTCTGAACATCAGATAGGAAGGAATATCATAAGCATTGATCAACCCGGCCAACTGGAATGCCTGGTTCATACTCATATACAGATGAATGCCCTTCAGTTTATTTTCAGCAATAAATTGTTTCCAGAGATCCCTTTGCCGTTTTGTATCGTTTTCGGCTACATGTATATAAATAAATCTTACCTCAGCCGGAGAATTATCCCTTAGCTCGTTGACATAATTCATTTCCTCCCGGCTGATGGCGTCCCCCAGTTGCCATAAGGTCACATACAAAGGCCGGTTGGGCAATTGTTCTTTTACTTTTTCAAACCATCTCGCACCATTTTCACCTGATTCCGCCATCCAGATATCTCTCGCTATTTCTTCAGGCAACGGATCGGGTAATTTCAGCGTAAGCACCCGTTTGATTTCTGCCGAATCCTTCATGGACATCTGATATAACTCAGTCAGTGATTTTCTGATTACAGGTTCACTGATATCCTTACTGATGTACTCATAAACCGCCTTTTTTTCTTCCGGCAGAAACTGCTCCAGATTATCAGTAAAAAAAAGCGCGTTCATAAATGCTTCCGCTTCAGGCTTGAAGTCTCCGGTAAATGCCTGTTTTCTTACTTCATAATTGGTAATAAGACTCAGAATACCCGGCCCTCTTTCATAAATCCGCGCCAGTTGATTGATTTCATTCCGGGAACCCGCTTCAGAATTAGCCAGACGGGCCAGCATCGTACGCTCCTCTTCTGAAAGAGGCGTTACATATTTACCTACCAGTTCAGCCATTTTATTTACCTTAAGCGTTTTCTGTTTTCCATTGGTGACAGCCCGGTCTATCTCCCGGTTCATATAATTACTGATGGCTGTCATCCATTCAATCCTTTGTAATGTAAGGGGAGACTTTACAATTCCTGCCATTTCATCCAGCATAGCCGTTTCTGCATCATCATCCAGCATAAGTGTATGCCCCAGTAAATAGGCGGCCTGTTCATCTTTCGTAAAGTGCCTTACCCATTCATTCAATTCAGCTGATGGTACCATATTACGGCTGACGCTTTCCAGAGCGCTGCGACGCAGCCTTACCCGCTCTTCAACAAGCTTCCTGGCCGTAACCGGCATGGAGGCGGCCCAGAAATTACCCTGAAAATCTTCTCCGTAACGTTTATTGGCCTTCAGTATCTTATTTTCTTCTGCCAGAAACAAAGTATACTGATTATTGGCTTCGGCATTCATTCCGGCAAAATAAAACAGCCGCTGCGCCCTGAATATAGAATCGGCATTAAAGACGATTTCAACCTTCCCGGGCGATGCCAGAAAAGTGGTAAATACTTTTCCGCCGTAATCAAGATACACTTCTTCCTTATCAAACATCAACGGAAGGGATACGCTGAAGCTGCCATCTGCCTGAAGTGGGGCATTCCGCACCATCTCTGTCTGCGGAACGAGAATATTATTCCTGGAGAAGGTTATTGCCGGGGCTTCCCTGAACAAACGACCTGTAAGGTTTAAAACCTTACCACTTATATAGACGGAATCGGGGGCAGACTGACCAATAGCAGCACCGGGTAAGTAAAATGCAAAAAGCAATGCAAGCATACTGCTGAATGCAAAATCAGATTTACTGCGTTTGATCAATAAACGAATATAAAACATGCGTGGTTATACTGTCAGTTTTTTGAAATACCTAAACCGAAAACTCTTATGAAGGAATTTTCAAAGGGTAATTTACAAACTGTATTTGATTTATTCAGATAACCACTCACAAAAGTGCAGTGAAAGGTGCTCAGGACGCAGGATCTTCCCGGTCTTCGTAAGCCACGTGAATACCGTGATATTCTTTCTGGGCTTTATAATCTTTACGCAACGGATGACCTTCCCAGTCTTCTGGCAATAATATTCTGCGCAGGTCGGGATGATGCTCAAAACGGATTCCAAGCAAATCAAATGCCTCACGCTCATGCCAGTCGGCCGTACGCCAGATATCTGAAACCGTAGGAACTACCGGTAAGGGTTCTCCTTCCTGATTTCGGGGAACTGTCACCTTCAATACAAAAGAATGTCCGTAAGGAAGTGATTCCAGATTATAAATGACTTCCATTGTATTGGTCTGCGGACCATTGTCGATAGCTGTAATACAAGGCAGATAATCAAAAAACAGCCGCTCGTCTGACCATAAAAAACGGCAGATGTCGTTCAGCCTTTCCACAGAAACGGTTGCTACCGGCATGATTCCCTGTTCATGAACCGCCACAATAACCTCTTCTCCAAAAGTATCTGATAACAAACCAACAATTTCTCCAAACTCCATTTTCAGTAATGACGATACAGTTTCAACTAATAATTCAGACGGTTTCCTGTTTTTCCCTGGTCAGCATATCCAGCAACATCTGCGGTGCATGAGGTTTTTCCTGCCTTATTTTGTCCTGCAATTTCAAAAAACCGCCGATGAGTGCTTCAGGCCGGGGCGGACAGCCCGGGACATACACATCAACGGGGACAATACGGTCTACACCTTTTACAACATGATACCCGTGCTCCCAGTAAGGCCCTCCGCAGTTAGAGCAGCTTCCCATAGAAATCACATATCTTGGCTCAGCCATCTGTTCATATAAGCGCCGGAGCCGGTCAGCCATTTTAAAGGTAACCGTTCCTGCCACGATCATCACATCAGACTGCCGTGGTGAAGGTCGCGGCATGATCCCGAAACGTTCCAGATCATAGTGCGAGGCATAAGTCGCCATCATTTCGATAGCACAACACGCCAGGCCAAAACCCATGGGCCACAGCGAATTCAAACGGGCCCAGTTGAGCAACTCTTCCGCACTTGTTACGATAATACCCCCGTCTCCCGTTTTAATTTTCTCCGTTGCCATCCTTTTCTGATTGCTTTATCGTCTGCTTTGCCGTATACTTCTGATTCAATTGATGATACATGGCAGCAGGTACGTGTGATTTAATTTCAGGTATTTTAGCTTCAGGCCTGACCCAGTCGAGATACCCTTTTCCCCATGCATACGCCAGGCCAAGAATCAATATCCCCACAAAAACGGTCATTTCAGCAAAAGCGAACCAACCCCATAACCCGTTTGTCTGCCCGATGAGTTCCTCATTTCCAAACACAACCGCCCAGGGGAAAAGAAATAGTAATTCTACTTCAAAAAGAAGGAAAACCAGTGCCACCACATAAAACCTTACATTAAACTGAATATTGGCATTCCCTACAGGGTCTTCGCCAGACTCATAAGTGGTTAACTTCTCTTCGTTAGGTTTTTGCTTCCGTAAAACAGCCGCAGCACCCATCACCACGCCAATCAGCGCAAGAGGAGCTAAAATAAACAGGAGTATTTGTCCAAAGTCGGTCAGCAAAACATCACAGGTTTAAGATAAAAATTACCCGGAACAAAATTGTACCTGCCAAAATTAAGGAAAAATTAACGCCTCCGGCCTTTTCCTTCCTATGGATTTTATAGGTTTAGTGTAATTTTGCCGGAAGTGCGGGATATCACGTTCTACCTACAAAATGGAATACAGTGAAAATGAAGCTTTTACGGATTTTGCCAGCGAAATGGATCTTCTTGGTGCTCAGCAGATTCCGTTTGTTTTCATTATTGATTACGAACAGCAAAAACCCCTGCTGTGGGAATTAAAAGATATACCTGAAGGGATCCGGTTTAATATGAACGGGTTTACCAATGATGCTGCTATCAGAAACAGTCATGGGGATCTTACAGATTTTTATTTCCGTAAATACCCTGTTGATTTTGAGTCGTACCGCAGGAAATTCGATAGGGTGGTCAGCCATATCAAAGCCGGCGATTCATTCCTGGTGAATCTGTCTCAGCCTACAGCCATTGAAACAAACCTTAGTCTGGAAGCTATTTATGAGTACAGCCAGGCTCCTTACCGTTTTTATCTGAAAGACCGGCTGGTCTGTTTTTCACCTGAGATTTTCATCAGCATTAAAGGTAATCACATTTCTTCCTTTCCGATGAAAGGCACGATTGACGAAGCAGTGCCTGATGCAGCACGCCTGATTCTTGAGGATCCCAAAGAAAAAGCAGAGCACGCCACCATCGTAGACCTTATCCGGAACGATCTCAGCAGGGTTTCAAAAAAAGTCTGGGTGCGGAAATACCGTTTTCTGGATGCCATCGAAACCCACGAAAAAAAACTGTTGCAGGTAAGTTCGGAGATTTCGGGTATTGTCAGTGATGATCTGCGCCATTCTTATGGCAGTATACTGAGCAGGCTGCTTCCGGCGGGCTCAATATGCGGTGCACCCAAACCTTCCACTCTGCAGATCATCAGGGATACTGAAAATTATGAAAGAGGCTATTATACCGGCATTATGGGCTATTACGATGGCAGGGAGACATTCAATTCTGCAGTCATGATCAGGTATATTGAACAGGATGAAGCCGGTAATAAAACATTCAAAAGCGGGGGCGGTATTACCGCCAGAAGCCAGGCCGGACCTGAATACCAGGAGATGATTGACAAAGTATACCTGCCGGTCATTAAAAAAGCTGCCCCGGAAGAAAACCAGGACAGCCCTATTAATCATTAATCAAAAGTCCGGTCAGTTTAAAGACCAGCCCTTGCGGTATTCTCTTTTTACAAACTGATTCGCGTCAGCGAAGTTTGTCACTTTCATGTTAGCTCCATCCCAAAGCAACTTCTTACGGCCCGGATAGTCAAATCCGTTACCGCTGCTTTTCGGAACACGTAGATTATAGCTTCTGATACCCAGGTTACCCATAATTACCGTTTCGTTCAAAGGACCGGCATAATCGAAAGAGGAAGTCAGCGCCTTATGCTCCTTGCTGTTGAATCCGGCTTTGCAGGCATCCGTCCAGGCTACCTGATGGCCGAATTCCGGCATCGTGGTATACTGATTTCCGAATGCTTTCGGATCATAAGTCAGTTTGGTTCCGTCTTTCAGGTATACTTTCGGATCAATCCCGTATGTGCCACAGGTCATCACACCTTTTTCACCGATCAGCAACACGCCATTACTGCTGTCAGGCTCTCCCAACGGATCATCCGCAGGTATCAGATCCGGGTGGAACGGACGCAGGCCACCGTCATGCCAGTTAAGGACTACCTCTGACTTATTGGTATTATTGGCAGGAAATTTAATCTGTACCCTTGAGGAAGGCGGACATCCCTCAGGGATATACTCAGCGGTCCAGTCTTTGATAAATACCGAACCGACGCTGCACTCAACCTCGGTTGGATAACCTAACCCGAGTACACGGAAAGCCGGGTCAATCAGGTGGCATCCCATATCACCCAGTGCACCGGTACCGAAATTCCACCATCCGCGCCATTTGAACGGATGCCATGCCGGATTATAATCCACCCACTCAGCAGGACCTACCCATGAATCCCAGTCCACACCTTCAGGCACCGCAAAACTACCCGTAGGTACCGGAATACCCTGTGGCCATACCGGACGGTTCGTCCATACGTGCGCTTCATGCACATTACCTATCACCCCTTTGTTAAACCAGGCTTTCATCTGATCCTGTGCAGGATTGGAAGCACCCTGGTTACCCATCTGGGTTACTACTTTATATTTTCTTGCGGCTTCTGTAAGCACGCGTGTTTCGTAAATATTGTGTGTCAGTGGCTTCTGTACATATACATGCTTACCCAGTTTCATAGCTGTCAGCGCCACGACAGCATGTGTATGGTCAGCGGTTGATACCGTAACGGCATCAATTTCCTTATGCATAGTGTCAAACATCTTCCGGAAATCCGTAAATTTCTTCGCATCAGGAAATCTTTCGACACTTGTTTTGGCACCTTTCAGGTCAATATCACAAAGAGCTACAATATTATTTGCACCTTTATTCCAGGCGTTGTTAATATCTGAGGTTCCTTTGCCTCCGATTCCCACACCAGCGATATTCAGCTTATCACTTGGTGCAATAAATCCTTTCCCCAAAACATGACGGGGAACAATGAAAAAACTTCCTACAGCTGCTGCTGCGCTTTTTTGCAGAAATTCTCTCCGTGATTGTTCTTTTGTTTTCTTTTTATTACTCATTTTCTGTCTATGATTGTTAAGTGAGTGATTTTTCGAAATAGCGCTTCTCAGGGTATGATTTTATATACTATCGTGCAATTTAATGTTTCACTCCAAATGTTTAAACAAACTATTATTAATATTTTATCTGCGAATAATAAAAACAACCGGCGCAATATTAAATTAATCCAATAGCTGAAAAAGAAGAAACCCTCGTCCGGAAGCTTCACTTAGTTTGATGTTCCATGATTTGAAGGGCAAGAAGATTTCTTCTAACTTTGCGAACTGCGGCTTCCTTTATCACTGAGCAGCACTGAATGGTATTTTTTACAACTTACCCGAATTATCACCTTGAAACTTTGGCAAAAAGAGGGAGTTCTCACTTCTGAAAAAATTGAACAGTTTACGGTCGGACGTGACCGCGAAATGGATATTTATCTGGCAGAATTTGATATTCTGGGGAATCTGGCACATGCCCGTATGCTGGAAAGTATCGGTTTGCTTACGACAGATGACCTGGCTGCCCTGCAACAGGAATTAAAGGAAATCTACAAATCTGTTCAGAGTGGTACTTTCACTATTGAAGAAGGAGTAGAGGACGTTCACTCTCAGGTTGAATTGCTGCTGACCCGAAAACTGGGTGATACCGGCAAGAAGATTCACAGCGGACGGTCCCGGAACGATCAGGTTCTGGTTGACCTTAAACTTTTCACACGTGACCGCATTGCCAAAATAGTACAAGCTGTTGAAAAATTATTCCAGGTATTGACAGCCCGTTCGGAAGAGCACAAAAATGACCTGTTGCCGGGTTATACACATTTACAGATTGCCATGCCTTCTTCATTCGGCCTTTGGTTTGGTGCCTATGCCGAAGCATTGATTGATGACGTGGCTTTACTTCACACTACATACCGGCTGGCCAATCGCAATCCGCTCGGATCAGGAGCTGGTTACGGATCATCGTTTCCGCTGAACCGCACCATGACCACCGAATTGCTGGGTTTTGAAGGCTTGCACCATAATGTGGTATACGCACAAATGAGCCGGGGGAAAACGGAGCAATCGGCGCTGAACGCCATTGCTGCCGTAGCTGCTACCATTTCCAGGCTGGCCATGGACGTATGCCTCTATAACAGCCAGAACTTTGCTTTTATCAGTCTCCCTGACGAACTGACAACCGGAAGCAGTATTATGCCACACAAGAAAAATCCGGACGTGGCGGAATTGCTTCGTGCCAAAACCAACCGGATGAAAGCATTACCGATGGAAGTTACGCTGATATTAAGTAATCTGCCTTCAGGCTATCACCGGGATATGCAATTGCTGAAAGAAATTCTGATGCCTGCTATTGAAGAAATCCTCGATTGTCTGGACATTACCACTTTCATGCTGGAAAACATGCAGGTAAAAAAGGATTTGCTTAACGATCCCAAATATGATCTGATGTTCAGTGTTGAAAAAGTAAATGAACTGGTTGTTCAGGGGATGCCTTTCCGCGATGCCTACCGCCAGGTTGGACAGGATATTGCCAGCGGGGCCTATCAGGCCTCCCGCGAGCTCAATCATTCACATGAAGGAAGTATCGGCAATCTTCAGACCGAAGCCCTGAAAGCACGTATGGCGGATGAAATCAAGGCATTTAAACTGGAAGAAACGGCTCAGGCCTTACAAAAACTGATTAACCTCTAATTTCACAGTTTATCCGTACTATGAAAATATCCGTTCTTAACGATCAGCCGGAAGGTATACTGCTCATCAGCTTTTTCCGAAAAAATGAATTACCCGCCACCACACCGGTGCATTTCAAAGCTGAAAAAGGAGAATTATGGTGGTCTTCTGCCGATCAGTTGTGGATAGGACTGGGTGACCAGCCAAGCCTATCGTCAATAAGGAAAACCGTACGGAAAGTATTTCATAACCGAAAAGACCAATGGCCCGAACAGCTGGCTGTTGATGTCAGAGGACAGTCTGACGAATGGGTGGAAAATATGATCAGCGGAATTCTGCTGGGAGGCTACAAGATCGGATTATACAAGTCGGGGAATCAGGTTCTCTGTCCGTTATATGAACCTGAAGGAGTACTCCATCTGCTGACAGATCATCCGGAAGAATATTTAAAGCCCCTCATTGAACAAGCTGAACATACGGTGGCAGTACAGTCCCGGATCATGGACCTGATAAATGCTCCCGGCAATAAAAAACCTCCGCGTGTGCTGGCTTCCTGGGCGCTCACATCCGGAGAGCAGTTTGGTTATAATGTTAAAGTCCTTGATAAAGAAGAACTTTATGAGCAGGGTTTTGCCGCTTTACTGGCGGTGAATCAGGGCAGTGATGAAGAACCGGCACTCATTGTATGTGATTATGCACCGGAAAATTACCAGACAACCGTCGCCCTGGTAGGAAAGGGCATTACGTTTGATACCGGAGGAATTTCCATTAAGCCTTCTGCCAATATGCACCTGATGAAGAGTGATATGGGTGGAGCCGCCGCAGTATTAGGAGTTGTAGAACTGGCAGCACGGCTGAAAATGCCCGTTCGTCTGATCGGAATCATCCCTTCAACAGAAAACTGTATTGACGGAAAGTCTGTCAAACCCGGTGATGTAATCGGGTCTTACGCAGGAAAAACCATCGAAGTTATTGACACGGATGCAGAAGGAAGGCTTGTGCTGGCAGACGGACTCAGTTATGCAGTACGTCAGTATCAGCCTGACGTAGTGATTGATCTGGCCACGCTGACCGGAAGCGTTATTCAGACACTTGGTTACGCAGCTGCCGGACTATTTACAGCCAATACGCAACTGGCAGAACAATTAATCCTTGCCGGAGAGCAAACAGGGGAAAAAGTGTGGCCATTACCCCTTTGGGATGATTATGCAGAGGAAATTGTATCTGAAATAGCTGACGTTAAAAATTTTCACGGGAAGCCATTGGCTGGTGCTATTGTGGCCGCTAAATTCCTTGAAGTCTTTACAGACAAACATCCTGCCTGGGTACATCTTGATATTGCAGGAATGGCATTTGGTGATCAGGATCTGTTTCCGGGAAGGGCCGGTACAGCATATGGTGTAAGGCTTTTATA
>JBEBXQ010000069.1:0-25414 GCA_040391535.1 Telluribacter sp.
AATAATGTTTATTAATTTTCGACCTTTTGTATTTCCGGTGCTTTGTTTTGCACTGTTATCCTGTTCTAAAGAAAGCGTTTCGCCTGGTACTGATGATACGCAAAATATAAATCCTTTCTATGAACTGACCAGTATCACCTACTTCATGGCAGAGGGAGACGGGATCGATACGGCTACGGTGAAACTATCGGGTTTTGAGGTTTCCAATGAAGGTAACACGATCGATAAGCGTGATATAAAAGTGAATTACGATGAACTGGTGAAGAAATCACTGTTCATGATTGATCAGGCTAATGCCGTACCGGAAGGAATGGTGCTGGATACCTTTAAAATACGTGTACCGGCCAACTGGGATAAAAATAATAACTATACCTTGTCCCCTGATGTTTTCCCTTTAACCACGGAAGCCCAGGAAGTACTTTATGATTATGCATCAGAAGATGTGATGCATGTGACCATTCCTCCTGCTTCGAAAATTGCCATCACTGCGGCAATTGATGTATATAATCTTAAATGCTCTTTCAGTGCGGTTTTTAAAGACCAGACAACGGGATTACAGCAAACCGTAACCGGTAAATGGAATGGCACGCTGCGCTATAATAATTTATCAGTGGAGGTTAAGGAACATCCGGCAGTCATACGCTGATAATGTTCCGTTAGAGGTGTTATTCAAATGATTTTCCGGAAGTGTCAATACTGGATATTCAGTGTCCGACGGTAATCACTTGGGGTCATCTGCTTGAATTTTTTAAACTGACGGTTAAAGTTCGCAAGATTGTTATACCCGCATTCATAAGCGATTTCCACAATATTCTGATTTCTTTCTGACAACAGTTTGCAGGCATGCCCCAGCCGGACCATCGTCAGGTATTCTACAAATGTGACCCTGTATTGCTCTTTAAAGAAATTACAGAAAGCCGTAACGCCCATACTGGCAACGGATGCAATTTCAGGTAAAGTAATATCCCGGTCAAAATTGTGAAGAATATATTCCGTTACTTTTTTAAACCGTTCGGAAGTATCGTAATGGAAATTCTGAATAAACTTAGGGCTGGCCAGAACATCAAATTCGGTAGTGGACGACATAATATCAAAGATGCAAAACAGGGCAGAGAGACGTTGTAATCCGCTCATTCCCGGCATTTTGGTCATAATGGTGTTGATTTCATTTCTGGTGGTGTGTTTCAGAGCTAATCCCCTTTCTGATAATTTCAGAATTTTCTTAAAACGTTCCATTTCAGGAATATGCATAAATTCCTTTCCCAGAAAATCTTCGGTGAAGTGAATAACGAGTGCATCAGCTTCGTGATTGGCATCCCCGGTCAGGTAAACAGGATCATTTACCCATACATGCGGCAGGAGTGACCCCATAAATACCAGATCATTTTCCTTGAAATAGCCAATATGGTCTCCTACCATCCGCCGGCCTGTACTTTGCTTTACCAGAACGAATTCGTAATGCGAATGATAATGCCAGGGAGCGGGAAAGTATTTCCCTTTTTCTCTGAAAACTACAAACGATTTGTCAAGATCCTGTGGTAGATGAACTTCAACTGCTTTCATGGCTGACTTCATAAGTTGATCATGAAATCAAATTAATGACTTTAGGAGTCAAATGCAAAATTTGTGAATAATAGTATCAGTATTGTGTTTAAAATTATCAGTTTTATGATGTTGTGGCCAATATTCTTTCTGTTAATGGTAGTATTATTTATATTTTATTTTGAGTTTGGTTTGTTTTTCAGGTTTTATGGTGCGTGATTCGCCAGGTTTACCTTATATTGATAATAGTACCAATCCTGAACCCGAGCTGCTGATAATGTAAGCGATGAAATTGCGCGGTAAGCTCTATTCTGAAAATCCTGAAAATCCCGTCAAGCCCGTAGACCCATTCATTATAATGGCCTGAGGAAGGGGTATTCAGATAATGATGCTGAATCGTTTCGCTGATGCCGGTCATTCTGATCAGGGGAAATTGGGTAAACAATAACCGTTGGGAGGTCCACAAGGCATGCGACTGGAAAAAATGTTTCCCCGTACTGTACTGATAGTAGGGGAGCATCCTGAAAGTGGTCAGCGGATTGCCGGTTTGGAAAAAGAATTCATTTCCCATAAAATGTTTGTAATCAATAAAATTCAGGTTTTTGCTGCCTGCAAATCCGCCGCCTGAGGCAGCCACTTTCAGGGAGCTTCTTGGACCAAGCTCAAAATGCTGATAGACATCAGCCTGCAGGAAATTAAAATCGGCTGTTTTATGGTTTCCCGCAGGAATTCCTTTTTCATAATGCAGGGTCAGTTCGGGGCCGTGATTATAGGAAGCCCGCTTTTGTCCGTTTCTGACAGTGTATTTCTGCCAGGGACGTATCCGGGCTGTCAATCCGAAAACAAGCGCTCTGGAATGCCCGATAACAGTTTCAATACTTTCCTGATTTACCGGCCGGTTGGGTACATAGTCGACATCTTTCCGGTTGATCAGCGGTCGTGCTTTGTCCAGATTAAACATTTCATTACGGCTTGCCCATTCCAGGCTGCCGCTCAGTGTTACTATATCCCCCAGGTAACGATACTGATAATCTATTCTGGCAAATTTCTTCTGATAAATCCGGATCAGATTTCTTTCAAAAAGCAGGGAGGCAATACTGTTGATCACCGGATTGACCGGATTGTTCCTGTTGAGCTGGTATACATATTGCCCTCCTTCCATCTTCAGAGTCCAGTCTTTATTGCTTATGTGGCCCGTCAGTGTTCCGCTGAGTTGTTTCCGGCCAATGGCATAACGTGCCAGTGGTTTTATACCGGCTGTATAATTCCCGGCCCATCTTTTGTGCCATTGCAGCGAGGCATCAGCTACAAAGCCTTCCACTGTATTATAAGCTATGGTTTGCAGTGGCCCCTGGTAAATTAAACGGTTCAGGTTTTTAAAACGGTAAGTGGCTCCTGTCAGGATATGAAACGGCTTAAAAGAAAGTGTATCACTGGCATTGTTTCTGGCTGCCCGTGTGGAGTCTTTCCGGATTTGGAGGCTGTCCAGCGATTTATAACTTCTGATTTCATTTTGGGTCAGCGGAATCGGGCGGAGTGTTGCCCAGTAGGTCGTGTCCCGTTTATGAGCCAGGGAATCAATGACAATCGAATCATTTCTGACGACCCTGATGTCTTCGCCTTTTTCTTTTCTTTCCCTGGTTTGCTCTTTTTCAAATTCTTTCACCATTTTCCGGAAATCCCTGGTTGAAAATTCCTTCTGTTCGGCGATCATGGTTTCAAGATCAGGATTCTTTTTATTCCTTACTGTGACAGTCTCTTCTTTTTTATGGTCAAGAATCCGGATATCTTCTTTCAGCGCAGGGTCGATGCTGATCTGCTTATATTGCAGGGAAACAATATATTTCATATTACCGGCAAAACCCAGAAACTGACCTTGAAGGTTAAAATGCTGGCTCATCGGCACCCACACGCTCTGAACAGGGGCCGATGTTTGTTTCAGTCCTATTGAAAAACCCTGTGCAGTGGTTTGCAGATCAAAACTATGAATAGCCCAGAGGTCTTCCAGAATATAGATCGTTCCTTTGACAACTCCTTCTCCATACGCTTTCGGGATTACTTTGATTTTATTGACGACCATTCCTCGGTCTTCAAAAAAACCTTCGTATTCAAACCTATAAAAGGAAAAAGCCTTTGGGGACAAGGGAGAAACAGTACCCTGAATATCCGGACTGTAAAAGCTGGCCAGTACATACTGATTGGGTGTAGGAATACTGTTATCAAGGCTGTTGCGGGTAGAAAGCACTTTCTGTTCATATTTATCCGGCCGTGTGTATTTGATTTCCGTGGCACTTTCATTAAGGAAAACCTTATTCTCTTCGATACCTTCTTTTTTGAAACGGCGGCGCGCCAGAAACGGAATTTTGGTAAGCGTCCCGGTGGTACGGGTATATGCCATTGCCGTATAGGATTTCAATTGCATTTCATGAAACCGTGCTTTGGCAATAGCGCGCCTCATAACGGTATAGGCGGGATCTTCAGAAGTTTTGCCTACATGGGCTGACTGCAGGTTAATGGCCTGCTCTTCCATGGTAATATTGATCGTCTGAAAGTCCTGTTGTATCCCTATTTTCCTGATAACGGTCTGAAAACCCAGAAACTGGAATTCTATTTCATAAGGACCTTCAGGCAGTGGAAGCTCATAAAATCCATCGGCGTTGGAAATAGTCCCCAGCGGACTGTTTTTTACCGTAATGCCGGCATAAGGAAGCGGTTCATTGTTTTTAGTGGTGATTCTTCCGCGGATACCCGACGCAGCTGCAGCCTGTGCCAAAAGCAGTAAAAGTGTAAGAAACAGCAGATTGAATCGCATCATACAGTATTTAACTGAATAAGATGACGTTAAAATACTAAATTTTCTACACTTCCTCCGTACTCAGCTGTTTTTCGTACAGTTCCTTATAAATGCCGTTCATACTGATCAGCTCTTCGTGTGTACCCTGTTCAACCATAATACCTTCGTCCAGCACCACAATTTTATCCGCCAGTTTGGCTGAAGAAACACGGTGGGAGATGATCAGGGAAGTGCGGTTTTCCATCACTTTCTTCAGGTTGTTCAGAATGGTGCTTTCGGTGTGTGTATCCACTGCAGAGAGTGAATCATCCAGAATCAGAATTTTAGGATCCCTTACGATGGCACGGGCAATCGAAAGCCGTTGCTTCTGTCCGCCCGACAGCGTGATACCTCTTTCGCCCAGACGGGTTTCAAAGCCTTCCGGGAAATCCATGATATTATTATACAGATCAGCGTCTCTGACAGCCTGTATGATTTGTTCCTCACTGATATCGTCAAGCCCGAATCTGACATTATTACGAATCGTATCCGAAAACAGAAATACCTCCTGCGGCACATAACCAAATTGCTGGCGGAGGTACTGTACATTATAGGAAGGCAAAGGAACATCATCGATCAGAATGCTGCCTTCGGTAGGATCAAACAGCCGCAGTAACAAATTGGCGACCGTACTTTTTCCGGATCCTGTGGTTCCCAGCAGTGCTACCGTTTCTCCGGCATTGATATGGAGATTAAAATGCTGCAGCGCTTTTATGCCTGACTCAGGGTAAGTAAGCCCGGTATTTTCAAAACGGATATTGCCTTTGATTTCAGATGTGAGGTTCCGGGTAGAAACAATGGTGTTTTTTTCTTCCAGAAATTCATTAATTCTCACCTGAGAGGCCGCAGCCCGCTGAATCATACTGGTGGTCCAGCCCAGTGACATGACCGGCCAGGTAAGCATGTTGACATAGATAATAAACTCCGCGATATTACCGGGCGTCAGACGGCCATTGATAATTTCCTGTCCGCCAATATATACCACCAGAATATTGGAAACACCGATCAGCAGCAGTACCAGCGGAAAAAACAAGGCGTCGACCTTTACAAGGCTGAGCGATTTGTCTTTAAAGATTTCAGATTCATTCTTAAAATTTTCTGAAAAATTATTCTCTCTTACAAAAGATTTGATAACCCTTATTCCTGAAAAAGTTTCCTGGGCGAAAGTCGATAACGCGGAAAGCTGCCGCTGAATCTCTTCTGACTTTTTAATAATAATGCTGTGTACAACATAAATACTGATGGACAACACAGGCAGAGGCATCAGCACATACAGGGTAAGCTTGGTACTCACCGAAAACATATAGGAAATCACCAGCACAAACAGCACAATGGTGTTGATAATGTACATGATCGAAGGCCCGAGGTACATCCTTACTTTACTTACATCTTCTGAAATACGTGCCATCAGATCACCGGTACTGTTCTTTCGGTAAAATGATAGCGGAAGTTCCTGATATTTAAGGTAAATTTCGTTTTTAAGGTCATACTCGATATGACGCGACATAACAATAATCGTTTGCCTTACCAGAAACAGGAAAACACCCTTCAGTAATGCCATCACGAGCGTCAGGACGCCAAACAAAAGGATAGAATAGCCAAAGATACTGTATAGTTCAGCCTGTTGTGCCGACTCTCCGTATAAAAAATAAATAGATAAAGTTTCACCCACCAGATCAAGCGCCTGACGCACCAGCTGTGCCGGAATGATCCCGAATAAATTGGAAATAACTGTAAACAGGATACCCAGTAAAAGGTGCCATTTGTACTTTAGAAGATATTTATTTAGGTAAGATAGTGCTTTCACAAAATTCTGTTTGTATCCCTTTGATCAGGTGGTAAGATTAACATTGCCGGATTTTTAACAATCGTGTGGAAATATTCGTTGCAATTGAACCACACAAATGTAGAAACAGGTTTTATAATCTTAACAAATTACGCTAATTTTGCGGGCAAATGAGAAAAAAGATCACCAAAAATAAAAATACGTTCTTTTACATTTTGTATTGTATTTAAGATATTTCTTACGAATGCTCAACAGGAGATTATTACGCACAAAGGCAGTACAGGCTGTCTATTCGGTACAGTTAGCGACCGCCTCTAATCGTTTGATGGCCATTGATGAAATCAATGAGGCTTTTGCCCCGGACCTTAATTCGATGGAACATCAGGACAGGGAAAAACTGGAAGGTTTGAAAAAACTGTCTGCTATTGCTCTGGATGAGCTGATTCTGCAGTCTGACAAGACCGAGTCTGAAGATGTACCTGCCCAGGCGATGAAAGTGGCTAAATCAGCTTTCGTTACTTATTCCAATCTGAACAAAGCCGATGAAAAAAGAATCCTGAATATGATTCTGAACCAGTCGGTGGCGTTGTTTAAAGAATACCTGAAGGTATTCGGGCTGGTAGAAGGCCTTGCGAAACTATCTCAGAAGGAAAGCGAACGGACTTATCAGGACCCTGAAACCTCTATTGCTATCAATTCCGGACTTTACAGCAATGCAAGCGTAAAAGCCATGATAGCGAATCATCAGCTGCAAAGTGATATTATCCGTTTTGCGGCATCATGGCATACCGACGAAGAAGAGCAGCTGGTGAAGAAAATCTACCGTGAGTCACTTCGTAAAGATCCTAATTACAGGTTGTACTGTCTGAAAGACAAGCATACGCCTGCAGAAGATGAGGAAATGCTTATGCATGTAATCAGGAAGCTGATTCTGAAAAATGAGATCGTCCTGACTCATTTTGAAGCCACTGACCTGTACTGGGAAGATCATGACGAGCTGGTACGATCTATGGTATTAAAGTCTGTCAAGACTTTGCAGCCCGATGGGACAATGGAGGTGGTGCCATGGCAGGAAGAATGGGAAGAAGGGAAAGAATTTGTGACCGATCTGTTCAGGTATACACTGGAATCAAATGATAAATTTGAATCTTATCTGAACGAGCGGGTAAAAAACTGGGAGCTGGAAAGGATCACTCTGATGGACATGGTGATCATGAAAGTGGCACTGGCTGAACTCATCCATTTTTCAGGAATTCCGGTTAAAGTCAGTATCAATGAGTATATTGAAATTGCAAAAAAATACAGTACACCCAAAAGTGGTAAGTTTGTAAACGGCATCCTTGATGTCCTCAGTGAACAACTTGTCGCAGAAGGGGAGATAAGGAAAAGCGGAAGAGGGTTGATTGATAATAAATAACACAAGGTGCATTTGGTTTTCAGAACCGGCACAGTTAAATAAAATTTTCTAACAAAACTGGTTAAAAGCCATGAGTTCATTCGGAAAAATTTTTGTATCGTTTCTGTCGGGTTGTGCAACCGGCGTAGCGATGGGTATATTGTTTGCACCCGAAAAAGGGAAAGTTACCCGTGACCGCCTGACATTCCGTCTTTCAAAATACCGTGAACAACTGGTAGAACTGATTGATGATCTGGTAGCAGAAAAGGATTTCCCGGATAGCTTTGCCAAAACAGAAGGAGAAAAGGTGGTTAACGATGCACGTGAAAAAGCAGAGCGCCTGCTGGAAGATGTGGATCGTCTGATGGCCCAGATCAAAACCCAGAATCAGTAGTAAATTATGAAAAAGTTGATATCCGGTATCCTATGCCTGCTTTCAGGGCTGATTTTCCTGGCTTCATGCGGAAGTAAAGAAGGGGCGTCTGACGAAAAAAGCGTAGAAGATAAAATGGCGGTTTTCTCTCTGATAGGAGAAGAAATACATGACTTTGGTGTAGTTACAGAAGGAGATACCGTTAAACATACTTTTCGGTTTGTGAATAAAGGCGAGTATCCCCTGATTATCAATAACGTTCAGACTTCATGCGGATGTACGGCACCCGAATGGCCCAAAAACCCTGTAGGACCGGGAGAAGAATCCGAGATTCAGGTGCGTTTTGATACCCATGCGAAAGTAGGGCCTCAGGTAAAGACCATTGTAGTGATGGCTAATACGAAAGAGGGAACTTCCAGTCTGAAAATTCAGGGTATTGTCAATGCAGCGACTGCCTCTGGTGTAAAATAAACAACCGTAACCTTTTTTATTCATTTTTAATTTTAGATTTACTTTTTATGCAATATTCCTTATTAGCACAAGCCCAGGGGGGAGGATCCGAAGCGATGATTTACCAGATCCTGATGTGGGTTGGTATTTTCGCTGTTTTTTATTTTTTCATGATCCGTCCGCAGCAGAAGAAACAAAAAGAACAGAAAGAACTGTTGGCAAGTATTAAAAAAGGTGATGACGTAGTGACGATCGGAGGCCTTCATGGCAAAGTCTACACTGTGGAAGATACTACAGTAACGCTTGAACTGGATAAGGGTGTGAAAATTACCTTTGAAAAGACGGCCGTTTCCAAAGTGAATAAATAAGCCGGCATTCATTTAATTCTTAAAGCATTGAACAAAATTCCTGTTTCCGGACGATATAGTATTAAAGTTTACGTGGTATGCCTGTTGGCAGCCACGTTTTTTTGGCTTATGAATACCCTGAATAAAAGAGAGTATTCATTGAGCCTGCAATATCCGGTACAGTTTATTTATAACAACGAAGATTTTATTCCTGTGCAGCCTCTTCCCAAAACGGTGAAGGTAAGCGTGACCGGAAACGGATGGAAGCTTTTGCAGAAGTCATGGCTGTCATTCAGGATAAACCCTGTGTCATACGTTGTTAAAAATCCATTGAACGCGACCATCGTCAATTCGTCGGCGCTGGTTGATGAAATAGCAGAATCATTACCTGATGTCAAAGTGAATCATGTGGTTGCTGATACCTTTGAGCTGGCCTTTGAACAGCGGGTGAATAAAGTGATCCATATCAGGGTAGACAGTGCTGACATTGATCTGAAGGATGGGTATGTCATTTCCAGCTTTCTTAATATTTCACCTTCGGTGATTATGGTGGAAGGTGCCCGCTCTGAAGTGACTACTTATCCTGATACCATCTGGGTAAAAATACCCGAAACAAAGATACAGAATGATTATGATGAAAGCCTGAGACTTCCGATTCCGTTTAAGCCGCACGTACAGGCAAGTCATCATGAGACATTTATCAGTTTTGAAGTGGCCAGATTGCTACGTGAACTTGAAGAATGATAAATTTAGCAGCAGTTTCAGGTGTTTTTAATCCGGAGAAGAAAGCCGGAAATAACACAGGTCCTTTTCTGAACGTGGGTATTACCGGTGGCATCGGTTCGGGAAAGAGTTTTGTCTGCCGGTTGTTCAGTTGTATGGGTATTCCTGTATATGAAGCTGACAGCCGGGCCAGGTGGTTAACAGAGAATCATCCTGAAATCAGGGAAAATGTGTTGAATTTACTGGGGCCGCAAGCCTATCATCCCGACGGATCCTATAACAGTACATACGTTTCATCAGTGGTATTCGGAAAGCCCTCCTTACTCGTTCAGCTTAATCATATTATTCATCCGGTTGTGGGGGAGGACTCTGAGCAGTGGATGCAGGCTATGCAGGATTCAGGTCGTTTTCCTTATGCCCTGAAAGAAGCAGCCATTATGAACCGGGCCGGAGAAAATAATACCCTCAACTATGTGATCGTTGTAGCTGCTCCTGTGGAAACCCGTATACAACGGGTGATGCAGAGGGACAGCCACAGAAGTGAAGCTGATATCAGAAATATTATTTCCAGGCAGATGCCGGACGAAGAACGGTTAAAGAGTGCCGATTTTGTTCTGTATAATGACGGACTTCAGCCTTTACTTTCACAGGTAATCACACTTCATCATCAGCTGACAGGATATTGATCCGGTCAGGCCGGCCATCAACATGATATAGGAAGGTATAGATAAACAATTATTAAATCATCATGAGTATACAGTATACCCTTGAGATTATCGGGGTGTTTGCATTTGCTATTTCCGGAGCGCTGGCCGTTCGTGATATGGAACATCAGGACTGGTTTTCGGCCACATTTACGGCGTTTCTGTCTTCTATCGGCGGAGGAACCATACGGGATGTTTGTCTGGGGAGTTATCCGCTGGCGTGGGTAGGCGATATTTACCTGATTTATGCTATCCTGGCAGGAGTTATAGCTACCTTTATTTTTTATAAGGTACTGAGCAGGCTTCGCAGAACCTTGTTTTTGTTTGATACCTTCGGCATTGCACTGTTTACAATCGTAGGAACGGAAAAAGCACTGAATCTCGGTGTTCAACCCGAAATTGCGGCTATAATGGGCGTATTTACTGCTGTGATGGGTGGTGTCATCCGGGATATGATGACTAATACAATTCCCATCATTTACAGTAAGGAAGTGTATGCCACTGCCTGTTTATTAGGGGCTGTCTGTTATCTGATTGCTTCGCATTATGGCCTGGAAAGAAATTTTTCTTTTATATTTTCATCGGCTGTTATCATCATTGTACGCTTGCTGGCGGTAAAATATAAATTCAGTGTCCCCAAATTTTTCAGAGAGTAAAGGGTTTCCCAAACTAATCTGTCGTTTTTGGGGTTAAACAACCAGAGAACCGGCTTTGCCGGAGGGCTCTATTGCCGTTTCAACCGACAGGAAATGAATAAAAATTATAAAGACGGGCTTAATTTATTATCAAAAGTAACACCCTCCAGAGCCTGGAATGCGGTGAAAATATTAGGAAGTTATTTCTATTCAAAATATACCGGTAAGCCGGTTCACAAAGGAATGCCTATTGCTATTTCTTTTGAACCCACCACTTCATGTAACCTTCGCTGCCCTGAATGTCCCAGTGGCCTGAGGGCTTTTACCCGCCCGACAGGGATGATGGAAGAAGCACTGTACAAGCGTACAATTGACGAACTGGCAGATACATTGCTGTATCTGATTTTTTATTTTCAGGGAGAGCCTTACCTGCACCCTAAGTTCTTCGAGCTCGTAAAATATGCGCACGATAAGGGAATCTATACAGCGACTTCTACGAATGCACATTATCTGACTGATGAGCGTGCGCGCAAAACCGTTGAGTCGGGACTCGACAGGTTAATCATATCCATTGACGGAACTACCCAGGATGTATATGAACAATACCGTATCGGCGGAAAGCTGGAAAAAGTGCTGGAAGGAACTAAAAATATCATCAAGTGGAAAAAGCAGCTGGGATCCAGTACACCTCATACTATTTTTCAGTTCCTGGTTGTCAAACCCAATGAGCATCAGATAGAGGAAGTGAAAAAGCTGGCAGCCGAGCTGGGTGTGGATGAAGTCGGACTGAAGACCGCGCAGATCTACGATTATGAAGAAGGCTCGGATCTGATACCTACTATTGATAAATATTCGAGATATAAGCAAGAAGAAGGCGGGCGCTATTCTATTAAAAACGAGTTGGTGGATCACTGCTGGAAAATGTGGCATTCATGTGTTATTACATGGGACGGGCTGGTCGTTCCCTGCTGCTTTGATAAGGATGCCCACTACCGGATGGGCGATATGAAACAACAGTCCTTCAAAGAGCTGTGGGAAGGAGAAACCTACCAGTCATTCAGAGCCAGCCTGATTAAATCACGAACAGAGATTGAAATGTGTAAAAATTGTACAGAGGGGACAAAAGTATGGGCGTGAAACATATCTTAAATGCTTTACATACGCTTAATATTGAAAAAATAATCAAACGTAACTATCTGATTATCAGCAATTATTTTGTTAATAATAAAAGTCCGTGGAACATTGTTTGCTGATTTGCTCTGAAAAGATGAAATTTGGCAGGAGTAATCACTTAAGATAATGAGCAAAGTAATTGCAGTTGCCAACCAAAAAGGAGGGGTCGGGAAAACTACCACAGCGATAAATCTGGCTGCGAGCCTGGCTGTGCTTGAGTTCAGGACATTGATTGTTGATGCTGATCCACAGGCTAATTCTACTTCCGGACTGGGATTTAATCCAAAGGAAATTGAATACAGTGTCTATGAATGTATGGTGGACGGTATTCATGCCGAGGATATCATCGTCGAAACCGAATTCCCCAATCTTTATCTGCTACCTTCGCATATTGACCTTGTAGGTGCGGAAATCGAGATGATTAATCTGAAAAACCGGGAAGGCAGAATGAAAGATACACTTGATGCTGTCCGGGATCATTTTGACTTTATTATTATAGACTGTTCTCCTTCGCTGGGCCTGATTACCATTAACAGCCTTACTGCCGCCGATTCTGTTATTATCCCGGTTCAATGTGAATACTTTGCACTTGAAGGCCTGGGAAAACTGCTTAATACCATTACCATTATACAATCAAGGCTTAACACCGATCTGGCTATTGAGGGGATACTGCTGACAATGTACGATCTGCGGTTACGGTTATCCAATCAGGTGGTGAATGAGGTGACTACCCATTTTCAATCTCTGGTATTTCAGACCATTATTCCGAGGAATGTTAGATTAAGCGAATCGCCGAGTTACGGAGTTCCGGCACTTGCACAGGATGCCGACAGCAAGGGTGCAGTGAGCTATCTGAATCTGGCCCGCGAAATTCTGGCAAAAAATGGTATGCTGTCTCATGATCCTTCCGTTGAATTACCGGGCTAGCCGTTCAATTGAAAAATATTTTAATGCAGGAAAAAATTGTGAAGAATGGAAAACAGGACAAAAAAAATGGTTGGGTTAGGAAGAGGTCTGGGAGCTCTTCTTCAGGATTCTGAAACTGTAAATTCTCCACGTAAAACTACCCGTACCGTTCCGGAAAGAATAGGTACAACCAACGAAATTGATATTTCATTAATAGAAACCAATCCGTTTCAGCCCCGGACACAGTTTGATCAGGAAGCTCTCAACGAGCTGGCGGAGTCGATCAGGGTGCAGGGGATCATTCAGCCTATCACTGTCAGGAAAGTCAGTGAGAATCAGTTTCAGCTGATCTCGGGTGAAAGAAGGTTGCAGGCATCCCGGCTGATCGGCATGACGAGCATCCCCGCCTATATCCGGACTGCCGATGACCAGCAGATGCTGGAAATGGCTTTGATTGAGAATATCCAGCGCGAGAACCTGAATGCCATTGAAATTGCCCTGAGCTACCAGCGGCTTATTCATGAATGTAATCTTAAACAGGATGAACTGGGCGAAAGAGTCGGGAAAAACCGTACTACCGTTAATAATTATATACGGTTGCTGAGATTACCGCTGGTAATCCAGGCCGCTTTGCGTGACAATTTAATCTCAATGGGCCATGCCCGTGCGATTATTACCATAGACAGTGACGATATTCAGCTGCGGATTTTCAATAAGATCATTGAAGAAGGGTGGTCAGTGCGTAAGGTTGAAGAAGAGGTGAGAAAGCTGGCAAACCGGCTGGACCCTGTCAGGCCAGGTGAAAAGCCTGTAGTACTGAAACAGGAAATCCGTTCACTTCAGTTCAGGCTGTCTTCGCATTTCGGAGCAAAAGTTTCGGTGAAAAGTGACGCTAATAATAAAGGGGAAATTAAAATTCCGTTTACATCACGCGAAGAACTGGAACTCATTCTGCAAACAATGAATATTGAAGGTAAAGCTTGAAAAGTAGATTATATTTCCTGTTTGTATGCTGGTTGAGTGCCCTGTGTACCACTGGTCAGGTCGTCAGTGACAGCCTGAAAAATGCCGTTGCGGAAGATCCGGTGAATGTGCCGGACATAGATACGACTGCTGTAGATACGGTAGTGCTGAAATCTTCAGCCAGATTCAGACCCGACCCCAAAAAAGCGACACGGTTATCGCTGATTATTCCGGGCTCCGGACAGATCTATAACCGTGATTACTGGAAAGTGCCTTTTGTATATGCGGGATTTGGTGCCTGTATTTATGCAATCCAGTGGAACTGGGTACGGTATAATGATTATATCGATGCCTATAAAAAGTTTTATGATCTGGAAACAGGTCAGTTATTGAAGGGTGTTGACAGAGTGGATCTTTACCTGAGAAGCACAGATGAAACTTATCAGGCAACCATTGATCAGGTAAGAAGAGGCCGTACGTTTTACCGTCGTTGGCGTGATTATGGATTTGTATTTTTCGGGCTGGTATATGCCTTGTCGACTATTGAAGCCAACGTGGCTGCTCACATGAAAACATTTGATATTTCAGAAGATCTCAGTATAAAATTTGAACCAACCCTGACACATCCCCTGAATCCGGCTGCGCCGGCACCAGGGATGAGGATTGTTCTGGGGTTCAGATAATTCATTTACTAATTTAAATACGATCCTGCTGTCGGAGAGAATGAAACCCAGCCGGATAACATTACTTACCTATGAAAATATTACTTCTCGGCTATGGAAAAATGGGCCGGACTATTGAACAGATTGCACAGGAAAGGGGACACACCATTGCCGGACGTATTGATATTTCCAATCGCAGCGACATGGATCTGTTATCTGAAACTGATGTGGACGTAGCTATAGAATTCAGCTCGCCGGAGGCCGCAGTTGAAAATATCGCTTATTGTATAAAAAGAGGATGGGCAGTAGTAAGCGGTACCACCGGATGGCTTAATGAACGTACTTATATTGAAGAACTTGCCCATACTAATAAGGGTGCATTTTTTTATGCCTCTAATTATAGTATAGGAGTGAATCTGTTTTTCAGATTGAATCGCTATCTTGCGCGACTGATGAACGGACAACCCTATGATGTGAAGATGGAAGAAATTCATCATATCCATAAAAAAGATGAACCCAGCGGTACGGGTATAACACTGGCAGAAGGAATCATTGCCGAAACGGATGGTATGGAAGGATGGGTACTGGCACCGGAAAACCGGGAATCGCACGTTCCTATTACCTCAGTAAGAGAAGGCGAAGTGCCCGGAACCCATATTGTGAGGTATGATTCAGAGATTGATACCATCGAAATAGCACATATAGCACATGGCCGGAAGGGATTTGCCCTGGGAGCCGTAGTGGCTGCCGAATGGCTGAAAGGAAAAGAAGGATTGTTCGGAATGGATGATCTGTTGCGTGAAGTACCTTTTAACTGATTAAACATAAATTGAAAATTCTGTAAAATGGCCAAAAAAACTGACCAGAAAAATAAATCAGCTTTCAGAGAATGGGTGGATTCTATCGTTTTCGCGGTAGTAGCCGCTACTTTAATCCGCTGGCTTTTCTTTGAAGCGTATGTTATTCCGACTCCCTCCATGGAAAATACCCTGTTAGTCGGAGACTATTTGTTCGTTAGCAAGCTTCACTACGGGACCAGAACTCCCAAAACCCCTTTGCAGGTACCATTGACCCACCAGAAAATATGGGGAACGGATATACCTTCTTATACTGATCTCATTCAGCTGCCGCAGTTCAGACTGCCTGGTTTTTCGGATGTTAAAAGAGGTGACGTAGTGGTATTCAACCTGCCGGTTGAGCATCCTGAACAGGTGGCAAAATACAGCCAGGTGTTACCTGACCTGCAAGGCCATCCTGTAGATCTGCGTGTCAATTATATTAAACGTTGTGTAGGTATCGGAGGCGATAAATTTGAAATCCGTGACGGGCAGGTTTATATCAATGATCAGCCGGAGCAAAATCCGGAGCGTATGGAAAGCGAGTATTTTGTCATTACCAATACGCCTGTCAACGAGTCAAAGGTATTCCGTGAAAATGGTATACGTGATCCGTTGATGTATCATGAAACTTATAATGATACCATTCCTTCCAATGATGTCTCAGGATATGTTATCAAGACTACTGAAGGTAAAATTGAAAAGCTGAAGGCGGAATATGATTTTGTAAAGAGCGTTCAGAAGATCAATGCACCGAAAGGAGAGTATACCAGTTATCTGTATCCGCGTTATGATTCGTTGCGCTGGAATCAGGACAATTATGGTCCGTTTGTTATTCCGGCTGAAAACATGACAGTCGAACTGACTCCCGAAAATATTGCCATGTATGGAGAGGTTATCCGCTTTTATGACGGCAATGAAAATGTGGTGATAGACAATAACAAGGTGAGTATTGACGGAAAGGAGGTCACTTCCTATACGTTCAGGCAGGATTATTACTTTGTAATGGGTGATAACCGCCATAACTCCGCTGATTCACGCTATTGGGGTTTTGTACCCAAAGATCATATTGTTGGGAAAGCAGTGTTTGTATGGATGTCTGTAAATGATATGGCAACAGGGTTAATGGATAAGCTTCGCTGGAGCCGCATTTTCAGAACGATCGACTAAGCATAACCACAGGGAATCCTGATGCATGATTTTTCAAATTTATTAAACGGCACCACAGAATGGGTGCTGTTTTTTTTATGTGCTGTCATTCTGGGGATGACCAAAACCGGGATTCAGGGGTTAGGCATTCTCACCGTTCCGATATTCGCCTGGCTGTTCGGGGCTAAAAATTCAACTGGTATATTACTGCCGATTATCTGTTTCGCCGATTTTATGGCGATTATGTATTACAGAACGAATCTGAAACTCAGAAATATTTTCAGGCTGCTGCCCTGGACGCTGGCCGGACTGGTATTGGCGCTGATGGTAGATCAGATGATTCCTCCTGCGGGATTCAGACAGCTGATGGCTTTTTGTATTCTGCTGGGACTCATTGTGATGTTCTGGTCAGAAAGAAAGGGGCAGACATCCATTACCGCATCTGTCTGGTATGCGCCGTTTTTTGGATTAATGGTCGGGTTTGCCACGATGATAGGAAACGCCGCCGGCCCTATCCTGACGGTTTATCTGCTTTCCATGCGCCTGCCCAAATACGAGTTTGTCAGTACGGCAGCCTGGTTTATTATGTTTGTGAATCTGCTGAAGGTACCGTTGCAGGTGTTTGTCTGGGATAATATCAGTATGGAAATATTTTTGCTGGATTTATATACCTTACCATTTCTGGGGCTTGGCGCACTGATCGGTGTCAGGCTGGTCAAGGTAATTCCCGAATTACTTTTCAGAAAGCTGATGATTATTCTTACCGTGCTTTCTACTTTGATGCTGTTGATTTAAGCAAAGCAAACCGTATGTATACGGGAGAAAAGGGGACAAGAGGCCGATAAATAAAGTGTGATCTTTCTCTTATCCCCGTTTTAATTTTCAATGGACGTGCCCGTCGCTGCTGTCAGCCATTTTTGCGTTGATGAAAAAGGCTCCTTTGGTTACAATTTCAGCATTTGAAGGTAAATCATCAATTAAGATAATCGCCGTATACCCTAACTCTGAAACGCCCTTCAGTATCTCTATTTTCTCAAAAGTGACTTCGTTTTTTGCTTCGTGAAGATGATCATGTCCTTCACCATCTTCATGATCATGGGTTTCCTCCGGCGCATCTCTGACCGCAAAAATGAAATATCTACCATCAGCATTTACAATGGCATCATTCGGGACAGCAGGTGTTGTTGCTTTATCAAGGCTCACCAGCCCGGTTACATTCATACCATCGATCAGGCCGGATTTATTACCGGTAACATCGCAATGTACAGAGATGGTTTTGCTGTTATTTTCAAAGGAAGAACCGATACTATAGACCCGTGCATCATATTCGTTTACGGGATTGTTGGTAAGGGTAAAATGAATGATCTGTCCTACCTTCAGTTTTGGCAGATCTTTCTCAAATACCTGCAGATCCAGGTGTAACCGCGCATTGTCAACGATTTCTGCCAGGGGTGATGATACATCTGCATAGCTGCCGATCCTGGCAAACAGATTGCTGATCGTGCCGTTGATCGGGCTTACCACAGCCAGTGACGACTGTAGATTCGCGTTGCTCACCTTATCCGGGTCAATACCCATCAGCTGAATCTGTTTCCTTAAAGAAGCCTTTCTCACACTGAGCGAATTGATTTCGGCATCGGCGGTTTGTTTGTTTTTTAATGCGCCGGCGCCGCCGTCGTTCAGTGCCTGCTGACGTTGTGCTTCCTGTTCAGCAAAAACAATACGGCTGGAAACCGCCAGATATTCTTCCTGCAACTGGATGAACTGCGGGTTCTCGATTGTGGCTAAAACCTGTCCTTTTTTTACATAATCTCCCATTTGAAAATTCAGGGATTTGATAACACCTCCGAACAGGGAAGTAACATTAGCCTGAAAATTGTTGGGTACGCGAAGATTACCGTTTGCTTTGATGGTAGCGGTAAGCTGCTTTTGTTCAATCCGGCCAAACTTTATTTTTACCGTATTGATTTGTTCCTTCGTCAGATGCACGCTGGTGGGAGGTACCTCATCCTGATGTGACGTTGTTTCTTCCTGACCATGCTTATGGCCGTCATTTTCTTTATGATTACTGCAGGCATTCGACATGAGAACGGCTGCTATTAATCCCGTTGCCAGGATGATCTTATTTATTTTGAAATACATGATGTCTGTTATTGATTGATTAGCGACATGATATAAATGACCGATTGATTGATTTGCCAGACCGACTGGAGATACTTTAGCTGTATATCAGTAGCTGTCTGTAATCCGAAGAGGTATTCAACGTGAGAGATATCTCCGGTTTTGTAACTTAACTGACCCGACTCAACGATTTCACCGGCATTGGGCAATGCCTGATTCCGGAAATAATTATATTGAGAAACCGCCTGCTCATACTGAAGCCAGGCATTCTTCAGATCTGTTTCCAGTTGTTCCTGTTGCCATCGGGCTGCAGCTTCTGATGACTGCTTTTGGTACTCAAGAGAACGGATACGGGATTTGGTGGCACCATAAGTAATGGGAATGCTGATCCCGAAATTCATACTTTGAAACCGTTTGGCTGCATTGAAATAGATTTCCTGCTGGTTAATATTCTGGTAGCCGGTCAGGGATTGATTGCTGTAACCGATCGAAAAATCAGGTAATCCGCTGGCTCTTTCTACGTTTTTACTTTGCTCTGCGATTTTTGCCTCCTGATATAATGCCTGAATCCGGGGGTGACTGGCTATACTATTACTATCCAGTACCCTACTCAGCAGAAGCGGCCGGTACTCATTTCCTGTCCGGATCTGAAAGTCTTCTTCCGTCTGCATCAGAGTTTTTAAACTATTGTATGCATTTTGTCTTAAAACTTCATTTTGCCTGTAAAGCAGATTGATTTCGCCTCGTTTCGTTTCAGCCGTACTGATATCTATTTTTCTGGTATCTCCCGTTCTGTAGCGAAGTGACGCGATCCGGATAAAATCAATGAACAGACTATCCAGGTAAAGTAATTTCTCAGCATTATGCTGTAAGTATTCGAGCTGATAATAATAACTGCGGACCTGACTTTTCAGCTCATTGACCGATAATTCCTTTTGCCATTCCATGCCTTTCGACTGCGCATCGAATAATTTCTTTTTGGCACCAATGAGAGACGGAAAAGGAAGGGTCTGTGAAATCTGAAAAGCATTATCAAACGAATGGCTGTTATACTGGCCCAGTTGAGTGCCCAACTCAGATTTAGGTAACTCAAAAGCGGATTTTGATAAACTTTGTACCGATTGAACAGCCAGATCCTTAGCCTTTATTTCCGGATTGTTTTCCAAAGCAATACGGATTGCTTCCTCAACGGTAACGGGTTTTGTCTGCGCGCCAGCAATATATCCGCAGCCCGACAGCATAATAACGGTAATGGTACGCTTCAGCTTTGATTGATTAAGGAATGTAAACCCTGTATTAAAAATCAGGTACAGCAATGGCAGTACAAACAACGTCAGTAATGTAGCTGAAATCAGTCCCCCGATTACTACCGTTGCCAGCGGACGCTGAACTTCTGCACCTGCGCTGGTACTTAATGCCATGGGCAAAAAACCAAGGCTTGCTACAGTGGCGGTCATAAGCACAGGACGCAGCCGGGTTTTGGTGCCTTCAATAATCCGTGGAATAATCTCGTTCCAGCCTTCTTTTTCCAGCCGGTTGAATGTGGCAATCAGTACAATTCCATTGAGGACGGCAACCCCGAAAAGCGCAATAAAACCTACTCCCGCTGAAATACTGAAGGGCATGTCACGGATCAGTAACGCGAAAACGCCACCAATGGCACTCATCGGGATAGAAGCAAATACCAGCACGGCTTCTTTAACCGAATGAAATGTAAAATACAGCAAAACAAAAATCAGGAGCAGTGAAAACGGTACCGCTATCAACAGGCGGTTGGTCGCTTTCTGCAGGTTTTCAAATTGTCCGCCATAGGTAAAATAATAGGCCGGAGGCAGTTGTACTTCCCGGTTCAGTTTTTCCTGAATTTCCTTCACCACACTCGCCACATCCCTGTCCTGCACATTGAAGCCAATATAAATTCTTCTTTTACCGCCTTCCCGGCTGATCTGAGCAGGACCCGACTTATAGTCTACACTTGCGATCTGCGAAAGAGGGATCTGGTCGCCATTAGGCATGGGTATGAACAGATTGCCCACATCTTCGATAGATCCCCGGTGAAGGCTGTCGAGGCGGATTACCAGATCAAATTTCCGTTCATTTTCATAGACTACTCCTGCCGGTTGTCCGGCAAATGCCGTGCTTACAATACTGTTGATATCCTCAATGTTCAATCCGTAATTGGCGATCCTGGTACGGTCATATTCAATATTGATTTGTGGTAATCCGGCAGTCTTTTCTATCTGCGGAGTGGTTACTCCGTTCACCGTTTGTATACTATTGTTTGCCTTTTGAGCATAAATCAGAAGCGAGTCCAGGTTTTCTCCGAAAATTTTCACGGCTACATCCTGCCTGATACCAGTCATCAGTTCGTTGAACCGCATCTGAATAGGCTGATTGGCTTCAAAGAACACACCCGGAATATTCTCCAGTTTTTCCATCATTTGCCGGGATAATTCCTGATAGCTTTTTCTGGTTTTCCATTCTTTCTGTGGTTTTAAGATAATGATAAGGTCGGTTGCTTCCGGAGGCATCGGGTCTGTCGGCACTTCGGCGGTCCCCGTCTTACCGACCACCATTTTTACCTCGTCAAATTCTCTGATCATTCGGGACGCCTGCATAGAAGTTTCCAGACTCTGGCTTAAGGAAGTACCCTGAGGCAAAATACAGTGAAAGGCAAAATCACCTTCACCCAGAGCGGGCAGAAATTCACCTCCCATTCTTGAGAATAAAAACAGGCTTAAAATAAATAAACCGACAGCCAGCCCTGTTACTGCATATTTTATGCGGATTACTTTTTCCAGTAAAGGCTGATAGATACTTTGGAGGAAAGCCATCATTTTGTCTGAAAAGTTCTTTCGGATAGTAACCTGCTTAGGCAGAAATAAGGCACACATCATCGGAATGTACGTAAAAGAAAGGATCAGGGCACCCAGTATCGCGAAACCAACGGTTTTGGCCATAGGTGTGAACATTTTTCCTTCGATACCTGTCAGCGTCAGAATCGGGATATAAACGATGAGAATAATAATTTCGCCGAAGGCGGCGCTGGTCCGGATTTCTGCCGCTGACCTGAATACCTCTTCATCCATTTCCTGTTGCGTAAGCTTCACGACCGATTTTCTGAGTCCCAGATGATGCATGGCAGCTTCTGTAACAATCAGGGACCCGTCAACGATTAACCCGAAATCAATAGCACCCAGGCTCATCAGATTCGCACTTACACCGAAAAGGTTCATCATGCCCAATGCAAATAACATGGAAAGAGGAATGGCGGAAGCTACAATCAATCCGGCCCTGAAATTGCCAAGAAACAGAATCAATACGAAAACGACAATCAGCGCACCTTCTATCAGGTTTTTTTGAACCGTACTGATAACCCGTCCTACGAGATCGGTGCGGTCGAGATAGGATTCGATGACTACATCATCCGGCAGTGCCTTCTGGATAGTCGGAATTTTGTCTTTGATGCGCCTGACTACCTCATTACTGTTTTCTCCTTTGAGCATCAATACTATACCCCCGACCACATCGGCTTCGCCGTTATAGGTCATTGCTCCGTAACGGACAGCACTTCCCAAACGGACTTCTGCTACGTCTTTCACAAATACAGGTACAGCGGAAGGGTTACTTTTGACAACGATATTGCCTATATCTTCCAAAGAGGTAACCAAGCCGATTCCTCTGATAAAATAAGCATTGGGTTTTTTGTCGATGTAAGCGCCACCGGTATTCTGATTATTTTTTTCCAGTGCCGTGAAAATATCAGGAATGCTGACACCCATTGCCTTTAAGCGATCCGGGTTGACTGCTACTTCGTACTGTTTCAGCAAGCCGCCGAAACTGTTGATCTCTGCTATTCCGGGAGTGCCGTAAAGTTGCCGGGCAACGATCCAGTCCTGCATCGTGCGCAGATCCATTGCCGAATACTTGTTTTCACTGCCTTCTTTAGGATGCAGAATGTACTGATACACTTCTCCAAGGCCTGTACTCACCGGTGCCAGCTCAGGCCGGCCTATACCACGGGGGATCTGTTCTTCGGCTTCTTTTAACCGTTCATTGACCAGCTGTCTGGCAAAATAGATATTGGTTTCGTCATTAAATACAACCGTTACAACCGACAGGCCAAAGCGGGATATACTTCTGATTTCTTCCACTTTGGGAAGATTGACAACACTTTGTTCTATCGGAAATGTAACCAGTTGTTCTACTTCCTGTCCGGCTAAAGTAGGACAAAGCGTAATAATCTGTACCTGATTATTGGTGATATCAGGCTGAGCATCGATAGGGAGCCGGCCAGCACTCCAGACTCCCCAGATGATGAGAAACAAGGTCATCAGACAGATAACGAATTTGTTTCTTATTGAAAATTTTATAATACTATTCAGCACGTTATTTGAACATTAATTCATTAATAATGAGTGATATGCCAAAGGGTGATATTCGCATACAGCAAATAAACCGCATCGGATGAATGACACTATCCGCGTGCTTATTCAGGATAAGTAAGCCGGGTAGCGATTCAGGAATCTTTCAATAATTAAGAATTAATCTGAGGCGGTTGCCAGATATTTCCGTAGAAGCCGGAAACGATATGAGGGTTATTGTAGGTAATGATTTGTTTCAGTTCTTCTGTTTCGGGTATACTGAAACTGTATGTCCGGAACTGAAATACAAATCCGGGAATAACTCCGCAACAATCACACAGGCAAAAAGGCCCACACAAATCCTGTGCGTGCGCGTGATTGTGATTCTCCTGTAATTGTTCAGTCTGAAAGGATGAAAAGAGGGGATCAGTATTTTGCACATCGGTACAGGGCATAATGGATAATGCCAGAAAATAGACCGCAAAAATGAATAGTATATATTTCATCCTGACGGTAAAGTTAATGCTTTTTAGGCGTAAAGCGCAAAACAGTGATTCATTTTCTGATACGATTTGCCTGCAGTTGATCTGTTGGATAGGAGTGAGGGAATACTACTGAAAACAGAGTGGATAATATCTTAAACAGCAAATGCTGCCCGTTGAAGGCAGCATTTGCGGGTATGGGTGAATTCTCTCTCTGAGAAAAATCAGATCTGTTCCAGAATTCTTTCGATAGCAACTGCGTGGCCTATTTTGTCTTTCAGGGCCGCAATCGGGACGCGCTCCTGCTCCGTAGAGTCGCGGTGACGAATGGTAACGGTGTCGTCTTCCATGGTCTGGTAATCAACGGCAATACAGAAAGGCGTACCTACCAGGTCCTGACGGGTATAACGTTTTCCGATAGCGGCATTGTCGTCATATACAGTCCGGAAAGAAGATTTAAGCGATTGTGTGATAGCCCTGGCTTTTTCAGCAAGCCCGTCTTTCTTTACCAATGGCAATACTGCAGCTTTTACCGGAGCCAGCGCAGGGTGCAGCTTCAGGTAAGTTCTTTCCTTGGTAGCGTCGCCGTCTGTGGTAATTTCACGTGTAAAAGCATTGCAGAAAACGGCAAGGAACAAACGGTCGGCTCCTACTGAAGTTTCTACTACATAAGGAATATAATTACCGTATGGTTTACCGTTTTCATCCGTATCATTATCAAAATACTGAAGTTTCTTTTTCGATAATTCCTGATGATTGCGTAAATCAAAATCAGTACGGGAATGGATTCCTTCAATTTCACGGAAACCAAACGGGAACTGATATTCGATATCTACCGCTGCATTGGCATAATGCGCGAGTTTTTCATGATCGTGATACTGTAATTTTTCGGCCGGGATGCCCAAAGCCTTGTGGAATCTGAGGCGGTCGGCTTTCCATGATTCATACCATTCCATTTCAGTGCCGGGACGAATGAAAAACTGCATTTCCATTTGTTCAAATTCCCGCATTCTGAAAGTAAACTGGCGCGCCACAATCTCATTTCTGAACGCTTTCCCGATCTGCGCAATACCGAACGGAACTTTCATCCGGCCACTTTTCTGTACGTTCAGGAAATTAACGAAAATCCCCTGGGCTGTTTCAGGACGGAGGTAGATAAGACTGGCATCTTCAGCAAGGGATCCCACCTGGGTACTGAACATCAGGTTGAACTGACGGACTTCCGTCCAGTTCGCTGTTCCTGATACGGGGCAGGTGATATTTTCTGCGATAATTAATTCCCGTACGCCCGAAAGGTCCTCATTGCTGAGCAGACGCCCCATTTCGTTAAGCAATGTCTGTGCTTTCTCCTTTTCTCCTTTCAGTGCATATTCTTCCGCTTTACCTTCCAGAAGCTGGTCAGCACGGTAGCGCTTTTTAGAATCCTTATTATCAATCATCGGATCATTAAAACCATCAACGTGACCGGAAGCTTTCCAGGTAAGCGGGTGCATAAAGATGGAAGCATCAATCCCGACAATATTGTCGTTAATCTGTGTCATTGCTTTCCACCAGGCGCTTTTCAGGTTATTTTTGAGTTCAACCCCGTTTTGGCCATAATCGTAAACGGCCTGTAAGCCGTCATAGATTTCAGAAGAAGGAAATACGAAACCGTATTCTTTCGCATGTGAAATAATATCTTGCAGTGATGCAGCAGGTGCCTGAGCCATGAATACTTTAGTCTTTTAATCTGATTATAACGGATATTACATTGTATCCGGGTGGCAAAAATAGGGAAATTAACCAATATTTGCTTATATAAAAGGATTTAATGAATTTTGGAAAAAGTACACACATTATGTTCCGGAAAATTCTGCTCCTGTTGCAGGAGCATTTCAATGCGACGCCCAAGGAAGCGCGGGGTTATTCTGTTCTGATCGCCCTTAGTTTTTTTGTAATGTTAATCCCTTTATTTTTCAGATCTTTTGTA
>JBEBXQ010000070.1:0-25245 GCA_040391535.1 Telluribacter sp.
CCCAGCTTGGTGTACAGGTTAACAGCCGGTTTCAGGATAGTGTTACTTTCGAGGTATAATTTTGATGCCCCCATTTCTTTTGCTGCATTAACAATTGCCTGCCCCAGTAACCAGCCTATATTTTTCCCTTGCGCTTTGGGAGAAACAGCCATTTTTGCCATTTCCAGGTCGTATTCCGGATCATTCATTCTGATCAGGGCACATACTCCCAGTGGTTCGTCTTTGTACAGCGCCACCAGTATTTTTCCCCCGTTGTTTAAGATGTATCCCTCTGGATTATCCAGCGCTTTATAATCGGCTTCTTCCATTTCAAAGTAAGCAGAAATCCATTCTTCGTTAAGCGATTTAAAAGCGGCCTGATATTGGGGGGAATATTCCACTATCTGAATATCTCTGCTTTCCCGGGCCTTCTTTTGTTCCTGAACCCTTCTGAGCAATGATTTTTGTCCCAGCAGAAACTCCCATTCCTCCAGTGCTTCCCAAAGGTTATGCGTAGCTTCCTGAGTAATAGCTTCCATGGCCATATCCACATCGGCACATAGCTCATGAATGATCTTGTCTGCCAGCGATGCTCCTTTTTGGGTTAACCCTGCCACATTTCTGCGCTTGTCATGGGTTTTGAGATTGTCCCTGACCAGACCGGCCTCCGCCATTTCTTTGATGATTCTGGTAACGGAAGGTTGGGAATGCCCGATGAGCTCAGCAATTTCCGTAATGGTTTTTTCTCCGTCTTCTGAAAGAATATAAAATACCGGGAACCATTTGGGAGAAAATTCAACATGGTATAATTCATAAATTGCGGCGGCATCATCAGTTACTTTAGCGGTTAGTAAACGCAACCTGCTGCCTAAAGCCATTTTGCCTGTTTTATTGAAGAAGTCCATAATTTAGCTTTCCGGATTACTGTTTTATAGATTGATAACTTGCGTATTCTTCCTGGGATTTTGTGCTGTTGCTTCAGCAGAATATTGATATTGCTATCATGATTTTTCGATTTTTCTTACATATTCCGATATTACATAATCAATTACATAACTGATTATGTAAATTTACAAAAGAAAATGTGCCTGTCAAATACTTCAGAACTATTATTTAATGCACAGATAAGGAGAAAATATTTCAAGGATAAGACAGCGTTGAAACTCTAAAGATATTTTAGCAATTTTTGTTTGAAATTCTAATAGCAGCGTCTCCATATTTGCTTTGTATAAAAAGCAAATACACTACATTTTTGTTAAATGTAAAAAGCATTATTATGCAAAAAACAGGCTGCAATACATATTTTTCTGCTCTTTAAGCTCCCTGAAATTTCTTCCATTGTTTTTTATCAAAGTGCTTATGCTGCGGCTCAAATCCGTGTATCGTAAATTGATGTCTGTACTTACTGGGTTGACATGCTTACCAAAGGTGCCATAAAAAAAGCGAAACCAGACAGCGTAAGGGAGAAGATAAGTATCTGTAGCCGTAAATTACAGAAGAAATCCCAGGCTTAACTGTCTATGATTCTTTTTCTGTGTAATTCCCCCCATTTTTTCAACGCCAGCATTACCTCCTGTAAAGTGTCTGCGTGTTCGGTTATCTCATATTCTACCGTAGGAGGAAAGGTATCATAGACGGTCCGCTTAACCAGTAAGTGCGACTCTAAGTCTTTCAGCTCTTTCGATAACATCTTGTCGCTGATGCCTTCTACCTCTCTTGCAATTTGCCTGAAACGCCTTGCCCCGCCTTTCAGTGAGAGCAAAATAGGTAATTTCCAGCTGCCGTTTAAAGTTTCCATTGCATCACGAATTGCCCGTAAGGTTGCTGCGTCACATTGAAGATGTTCGTTTTTTGACATAGCCATTATTTTTACGTTACTAACCTGTCTGTAAGCACTAACTGAAAGGTTAGTACTTACCATTGGTTAGCAAATATACCTAGGTTTGTATTTAAAAAAAATATAAAAATGGAACAGAAAAGAACAGTATTGATTACCGGAGCCACAGGTGGTATCGGAAAAGCAACAGCCGTTGCATTGGCTAATCTGAAGTACAGGGTAATCATCCACGGAAGAAACGAAGAAAAAACATTGGCTGTTTGTGACGAAATACGCAAAATTTCAGGGAATAACGATGTTGATTATATCATCGGTGATTTGTTTTTAATGAGTGATGTTAAAAAGATGGCTGAAATCTTTATCAGTAAATACAACCAACTGGATATTCTTATCAATAATGCCGGGGGAATTATGAGCAGGGAAAGGAGTGTAACTGCGGAAGGAGTTGAAACTACAATTGCTGTGAATCTTCTCGCTCCGTTTTTTCTTACCTCCTTACTGCTGGATTTACTGAAAAAAAGCAATGACGCCCGGATCATAAATATATCTTCCAATTCACATAGACTGAATGCAAAACCTGACTTTAATGATATTGAACTTACTCATCATTTCAGTCCGCTTGCAGCGTATGGCAATGCCAAATTATTTTTAATATGGATCAGTCAGCATCTTTCAGTTCAGTTAAAAGAGGATGGTCATCATCATATTTCAGTATACACGGTACATCCGGGAGCCGTAGCGACCAGTTTCGGGGTCAACAGTAATCTTGGAGGTATTCTTAATCTGTTCGGTAAATTGGCGAGACCTTTCTTCAAAACACCGGAGCAAGGGGCTGAAACCATTATTTATCTGGCTACATCAGATGAAGTACAAACGTTAAGTGGTGAATATTTTGAAGATAAGAAACCGGCAAAAGTTTCCGGTAAATATTACAGCAAACAAAATGTACGGTTAATATGGGATTATTGCAAAAGAAAAGTCAGTATACGGACGGAGTAAATGATCACGGATATGAGACAGGCCCCTAACCATTTCAGAGCAGGGGCGAATACTGATAGGTTTCTTCCTGTTTTTGGGTTTCACAAGGCATGTGTACAATGCTACTTTGGCAGTTTTTGACTTTTTTTTGAAATAAATAGGTGTTTTTCCAGTCTCAAACGTCTTTCCTGTATAAACATAAATAGTTATGTTTTTATTACCCGGTTAACCTTTATGAAAAATGCAGGAGATCAAAATAACCTCGGAAAGGTGTCTGAACGACTTGCTCCTTTTGAGGCAATTGCAAATAATCTGAATAGAACAGTGAGAGACCTTGATTCAGATGTGGTGATTAAAGCCACATTTGCCGAAAGTGTTAATGCTGGTATCGAATTGCTGTTCAGGCATTATTATCGCCCTTTGTGCAGCCATGCGGTAAGGTATGTCTCTTCAAAGGAGATAGCAGAAGATATTGTATCCGATATTTTCTATAAATTTCATGCTGATCAGCTGTATCAGAAAATAGAAACTTCTTTTCGGGCGTATTTGTATACGGCAGTCAGAAACAGGTCATTTGATTATGTCCGCACAGAGAATAGCCGTAACATTTCTATTCATGCTGCTGAATTGCTGCCCATGCAGTCGGATCAGGAACCTGATCAGCTCACACAGTACGAAGATCTGTATCATGATGTGGAAAAGGCAGTTGACAGCCTTCCGCTGAAACGACGAAGAATCTATGTAATGCATCGGTTTGAAGGAAGAAAATATCAGGAAATAGCAGAAGAGCTTAATCTGTCATTAAGGACAGTGGAGGCCCAGATGTATCTGGCTACCAGTCAGGTAAGGAAAATTATAAGACAAAAATGGCTTTTGTCCGTGTTGACAATGTGGTTATTTTAAGATAGCAGATGACATTTGGACAAGGTTTTTTAAGATATAAGTAATGGACGGAGAAATAAATAAAGAATTGGTATTCAGTTATTTTGCTGGCAGAGTAACTGTTTTCCAGAAGCAGATGATTGATGATTGGGCCCGTGAAGCTGTAAACAGAGAACTGTTTTTTAAATGGCTCCATGAATGGGAGCTTTCCAATCTGCAGTTTACATCTGATATTGATCTGGCTATAGAAAAGCACTGGGAATTAATGCATTATCACGGATTGCCGGCAGAAAGTCATGAGGATGAGCCTGTCACCCGGAAAAAGGATAGATCAGGCAGAATAACCAGACTGGTTGCTGCCGCTGTAGTGTTGTTTGTAACCTCATTAGGGATACTGAAGAAGGATTTACTGTTGTTCAGGGCTTTCCAGACCGATTTCAGTGAAACTTCGCAGATCGATTTGCCGGATGGAAGCAAGGTAGTCCTGAATGCCAATTCAAGACTGCTTGTTCCGAGATTCGGTTTCGGGAACAGCACCAGGGAGGTGATGCTGGAAGGTGAGGCTGATTTCGACGTTAGCCATACCGCAGACAACCGCAGGTTTATCGTGAAGACCAAAAAGGGAATTGAAGTGGTGGTTTTGGGTACGGTTTTTAACGTATATGCCAGACCGAGAGGTACGAAAGTGGTGCTGAACGAAGGAAGCGTGCAACTGAACTACCATGAAGGAGAAAAACCGAAACAGTTACTTATGACCCCGGGTGACTTGGTGACGGTTGACGACGAGGGGCATACCCGTGTCTCAAAAACGGAAAATCCGGAGAAGTTTTCGGCCTGGAAATCGCAGAAATTTGTTTTTGAAGAAACGCCCTTGTATGAAATCGGGAATTTATTCCAGGATAATTTTGGCCTGAATGTTCAGATCCCTGATTCAAATCTGGCTAATCTTACGGTGTCCGGATCATTTCCGGCAAAAAATGCGCAAGAGCTATTGAGTATACTTTCTGAAGGATCCGGATTGCATTTCCGACAGTCGGAGAACGGGACGGTGATTATCTCAGTCGAATAATTGATGTCAGTACCAGTTTAATTTCTAATCCTAAACCCAATTTATTATGAAAGTAAAAATACGGTTACTCGTGTTTGCGGTGATCTTATTGTGCAGTTTTCAACCTTGTTATTCCCAGCTACTGGCAAGTATTAGGTATCAGCAGAATGCGCCGGGAAACCTTCAGCCTTCTTTTAAAAATCTGAAAGAGGTTCTTCAGGAGTTCAGACAGATCCACAAAGTTGATATCATTTATTTTGATCATCAGGTGGATGGAATTCGTGTGATAGTGGATGAAACACTGATAAAAAACAATGTAGAGGAAGGGCTGAGTAAAATCCTGGAACCAGCCGGACTTAATTTCAAAAAGGCCCGTAACGGCGGATATGTAATTATCAAAAAGAAGGACAACGAGCAGAATCGCAGAAATCCCAGAATGAATGATGAACTCTTTCTGATGGAAAAGGAAAAAAAGCTATTCCAGAATCAGATGTCGTCCGGATTAAATACGCTGAATATGAATTACAGGGCCCCCGTGATGGAAAGAAATATATCAGGGGTAGTAACCGATGCGACTAACGGAGAAGGCTTACCTGGTGTGAATATCATGATTAAGGGTTCGTCTGCAGGAACAGTTTCTGACGCTGACGGAAGTTATAAGCTGACCATTCCTGACCGGCCCGTAACACTTGTATTCTCATTTGTGGGGTACCTCAGTCAGGAAATCAATGCAGAGGCACAATCCATAATTAATGTGGAATTGAATAGTGATACCAGAGCATTGGAAGAAGTAGTGGTGGTAGGCTATGGTACCCAGAAGAAAATCAACCTCACCGGTGCGGTTGCTTCGGTTAATTCAGACGTGCTGGAAAGCAGACCCGTGGCTAATATCGGTCAGGCCTTGCAGGGAAATGTGGCCAATCTGAATATCACTCAGTCAAGCGGCGCCTTGGGAAAAGGGACGAGTTTCAACATTCGTGGAAATACTTCGCTCAACGGCGGTAGTCCGCTGGTGCTGGTGAACGGGATTCCGATGGATGTCAACTTGCTGAACCCGAATGATATTGAAAATGTAGTGGTACTGAAAGATGCTGCTTCGGCGGCTATTTACGGTGCAAGGGCTGCCTATGGAGTAATTCTGATTACCACCAAAAGCGGTAAGAAAGATTCGAAGCCCAATATTACTTTCACCACAAATTTTTCGGTTAATAAGCCGGTCGTTAAGTTCGAAACCATGGATGCCATGGAAAGGATGACGTATATGAACGAGGCCAATATGCGGATTAACGGTACGCCGTATTATCAGTTTGACCAGTATTACGAAGCAGCGATCAGGGCACATTATAATGATCCGTCTCAGCCCGAGACCTTCCAGCACCCCAATGATTCTCCTTCGCTTTATGCTTATGCTGCCAATACCGACTGGGCCAGAATTCTGTTAAGAGACAGCTATCCTCAGCAACAGCATACCCTGGGTATTTCAGGTGGATCCGACAAATTCGACTATTATACGTCCCTTTCTTTCTTTAATGCAAAAGGAATTACAAAGAATTTCGATGAGCGTTATAACCGTTATAATATCATGTCCAATCTGAACTACGAAGTAGCGAAGTGGATTAAGGTCGGGACAAAACTATCCATTAATACCAGCAGTAAAGTCTATCCTCCCAATGACAGGTCAGACAACTTTAATGAAGACCGTAATATGTTCCAGGTGCATTCCTGGCCCAACTGGCCGGTTTATCACCCTGACGGAAATTATGCGTCAAGCGGATCGGTTCCCAACGTCGTGCAGATGCATAAAGAAGGAGGATACCGGAACCGGGATATTTTCGATGCCTGGATGACGGGCATAGTCAGAATGACGCCTGTGAAGAATGTTTCAATAAATCTTGATTACTCGTTTAATATGAAAGATACAGAGGAGCTGGATTATCGCAAGCAGCTTCCGATGTATACCAAATTAGGTGTTTCCGGTTATTACCCGTATACCAACCCCAGCTCTGTTACCAGAAGCAACTACAGCGACCGCTATCAGGTATTCAATGCTTATGCCGATTACGAAAATACATTCAGTTCCAGGCATTACTTTAAAGTAATGGTAGGCTTTAATCAGGAATATTCCCGCAACAAATATTTTGCCGGAACCCGGGAAAAGCTGATTGTTCCGGATATGCCTTATATGAATCTTGCCTATGGCGAGCGATACACCTATGATTCAGAAAAGGAATTTTCAATCAGAGGCGCTTTTTCAAGAATTAACTACAGCTATGACGACCGCTACCTGATTGAATTCAACGGTCGCTATGACGGTAGTTCTAAGTTTCCTCACAATGACCGTTTTGATTTCTTCCCTTCTGTATCAGTAGGCTGGAGAATAGACAATGAGCAATTCTTTGAAGGGATAAGAGGAACCGTAAACATGTTGAAATTAAGGGCGTCATACGGAAGTCTGGGAAATCAGTATGTTGATAATAACAATAATTATTATCCGTACATCGCTACTTATTCTGCCGATCTCGGTGGTTACTTGTTCAATGGAGAAAATGCAATGACCGTTTATGCACCCGGATTAGTAAGTCCGACACTGACATGGGAAAAAGTTAATCAACAGGATTTCGGTATTGATTTTGCATTGTTTGGCAATCGGTTGAATGGTTCATTTGATGTGTATCGCCGCGATACCAGAGACATGCTGACGCCTTCCCAGACTTTACCTGCGACGCTGGCCGTCAATGAGCCGCAAGCCAATGCGGCCGATATGAAAACGACCGGTTTTGATATGAACATTGGTTGGAACAGCAGTGCCAATAAGGTCAAATACGGGTTTATGTTTATCCTGTCTGACTACAAGGCGGTGATAACCAAGTACAGCAACCCGGCTGGATTGATTTCGGGTCATTATGTCGGTAAAAACGTAGGAGAGATATGGGGACTTACCACAGGAGGTATCTTCCAGACGGATGAGGAAGCCAAAACGCTGGATCAGTCTCAGATTGCCGGAAGGCAGCGTGTAGCCGGAGACTTATACTTCGTGGATATGGACGGAGACGGTAAAATCACCCGCGGTGCGCAGACTTTATCCAATCATGGAGATATGTCCATCATCGGGAACAATACACCAAGGTATAGCTATGGTTTACGCTCCAATGTATCATGGAAAGGGTTTGATCTGGATGTGTTGTTCCAGGGCGTAGCGAAAAGGGATTTAATCATTGCCGGCAACTATTTCGTGAATCAGTATAATGATGAGTGGGGTGTTCAGGGAAAAATTGGCACAGACTGGTGGTCAGAAACCAACCGTGATGCTTATTTCCCACGTCCGCTGATTACGGGTGGTACCGACGTAACGACCGCCCAGACCCGCTATATGCAGAATGCAGCCTATCTCCGGTTGAAACAATTGACGTTGAGTTATACCATTCCGGTGGAAATTACAGAGAAAATCGGAGCCAAAAGAGTGCAGGTTTATTTCTCAGGTAATAATCTGTGGGAAGCAACTAAAATGATCAGAATTGCCGATCCTGAACAATCCAGTGCAATGTCTTATCCTTTGAACCGGGCATTTTCTGTTGGGGCCAATATTGGTTTTTGATTCAAATCTTTAATTGAAAAGTATGAAAAATATAAATGGTATTTGTACAGCAATGCTGGCCGGTATGCTGGTAATGTCTGCCTGTAATGATGATTATCTGGATAAGTATCCGTTAGATAAAATCAATGATAATACTTTCTGGACGACTGCTTCTGATATTGAAATGTATGCCAATCAGTTTTATGTGAGTCTGAAAAACCCCAACTATGTATGGCAGAATGATAACAGGACGGATAATAATGGTCCCGGGGTAAGAGATAGCTATGTCTGGAATGAGTACATTGTTCCGGCTTCAGGTGGTGGCTGGGGGAAGCCGGACTGGCTGGGCATCCGCCGCTGCAATTTTGCTTTGGACCATATTGCCGACATGACGCCTTCCGATGCTGTAACTCAGAATGAGGCAGAAATACGCTTTTTCAAGGCATTTTATTATGTAGAGAAAGTAAGGCTATTTGGTGATGTCCCCTGGCTGGAACATTCTCTGGAAGTGGATTCTGAGGATCTGTTTAAAGCGAGAGATTCGAGAAAAGTGGTCATGGCCAATGTGCTGAAGGAACTCGATTTTGCTATTGAGCATTTACCGGAAACCTCTGCAGCTGATCGTCTGACTAAATATGCGGCCCTCGCGTTTAAGGTGGAAGCGTTTCTGTACGAAGGAACCTTCCGGAAGTACCACGGATTGGGTGACCATGAAGAAATGCTCAGAGAAGCGGTTGCTGCCGCGGAGGAAGTTATAAATTCCGGTCTTTTTTCAATTTATTCAACAGGTAAGCCGCTAAATGACTATTTCGATCTTTTTGTACAATATGAACTGAAAGGAAACCCGGAGGGCATCATGGTGCAGCGATTCCTGGCCGATAAACGTATGCATAATAATGTGAGGCAGATGGGAGAGCCTCATACGGGTTATACCAAAGATTTTGTGGATACCTATTTATGTAAGGATGGTCTGCCTATTACGCTGAGTCCTTTGTTTAACGGAGATAAAGTTTTCGGTGATGAGTTCAAAGACAGAGACCCGCGTATGAATCAGTCGGTTTACCATCCGACCAGGATTTACCGCATTTATGAAGACGGCTCTACCGAACTCAGGCCTATGCCCGAATTCGACAATAACTACTGTTCAACCAGTTATTACATTCTGAAAGGATATTCACCCTACGAGCGCGATCGTTTGCAGCTACAGTGTATTGTGGATGATTTCATTTTCAGGTACGGAGAGTTGCTGGTCAGCTATGCCGAAGCCAAAGCCGAGCTGGGTGAAGCCACTCAGGAGGTACTGGATAAGTCTGTCAACCTTCTGCGAGACCGGGTAGATATGCCTCATCTTAAAGTGGATGTAGGCTTTACAGATCCAAACTGGCCGAAATGGGAAGTGCCTGTTTCACCGCTCATCAATGAAATTCGTCGTGAAAGGCGGATTGAACTGGCTGGTGAAGGCAAGCGCTGGAATGATATCGTTCGCTGGAAAGCCGGGAAATTGCTGGAGAATCCTGCAAGTTATGAAGGAGCTAAAGATCCGGCTACGGGCAAAAACCGGGTGCTGTATCCTGGTTTTACCAGAAAATGGGATGATAAACTATACCTGTGGCCAATACCAACGCAGGAAATAGCACTGAATCCGCTGCTTACCCAAAACCCCGGATGGTAGAAACGGAAGGCAGAAACCGGTAAATTTTGCCGGTTTCTGCCTCTGTTTATAAAATAGTTTTAACTTTTAACAGAAAATATATGAGAATAGTAATCAGTTGTTGCATTCTTTTTATTAGTATCCATGCATTTTCACGGCCTGAAATGAACCCTTCGGCTGACTCCTTTAAAATCGGATGGGCAATGGCCGATGTCACTCCGGATAAACCAGTACTTGTGGCAGGACAGTTTCATGCACGGGTGTCCGAAGGGGTAATGGATCCCATCACGGCTACTGTACTGGCTATGGAGTCCGTGAAAAACGGTAAAAGCAGTGCAGCGGTTATGATAAGTGTGGACTGGGTTTCTGTTTCTGACGGCATGCGTGATGCCTCCGATTTCAGAGGCAGGCTACGGGAATTGCTGAAAGATCTGGCTCCGGCCGTAAAAGGGGAGGATATCATGATCAATGCCACCCACAGTCATGCCGCCCCGCTGGTTTCAGAAACCGACCCTGAAAAAACGTATGGAATCAGTTTGAAAATGATGTCGCCTGAGAAAGAAATGATGTCACCTAAAGATTACTCTGAATTTGCTGCGCAAAAACTGGCTGTTGCGGTCAGACAGGCCTGGAACAGCCGGGCAAAGGGTGGCATCAGTTATGGTTTGTCAAAAGCGGTAATCGGCTATAACCGGTTACAGGCACTGCAGACCGGAAAATCACTGATGTACGGCAATACAGATGCAAAGGATTTCAGCCATATTGAAGGTTATGAAAACCACAATCTTAACCTGATGTATACCTGGAACGAAAAAAGCGAGCTTACCGGTGTGGTCGTGAATACCCCTGTTCCTTCACAGGTCAGCGAACATTCTTATCTTTTGTCGGGTGATTTCTGGAACGAGACACGTGCTGAATTTAAAGAGAAGTTCGGTAAAAATGTCTATGTGTTGGGCCAGGTAAGTGCTGCCGGAGATCAGTCACCGCACCATATGTGGGGTACGAAAGCAGAGGAGCGGATGCAGAAAATAATGGGTTTTGCAGAGGATGGCACGACCGGACGGGGAGCTCTTGCCAACCGCAGAATGATTGCTTTCAGGCTCACTGAAGCGACAGCTTCCATTCTTCCGTATATGAAAAAGAATATTGAGTGGAACCCGCCGTTCGCCCATAAAACAGAAGTTATCAGACTTTCAAGGAGATTATTAGGCGAGCAGGATCTGGTAGATGCCCGGAAAGAAATCGCTACCTGGAAAGCGGAGTATGAAAAGGCTCTGGCAGAAGCAAAGGCTGATCCCGAAAAGATGAAAACGCCACGCTGGTATACCAGCCTGACGGTACATCACAGTAAATACCGCCGCGGAGAGTCCGTGCTGGAACGATACGAACTGGAGAAAAAACAACCGGTTCTTCCCGTAGAAATTCAGGTAATAAGGATCGGGGATATGGCTATCGCCTCCAACCCTTTTGAGTTGTATCTTGACTACGGTATCCGTATGCTGGCTTCGAGTAAGGCAACACAGACATTTATTGTGCAGCTTGCCGGTTCAGGAACTTACCTTCCTACGGCGCGTTCAATTGCAGGTGGTGCTTACGGAGCCGTTCCGGCCAGTACTATTATGGGCCCCGAAGGAGGTAATCAGCTGGTAGAGAATACCCTGAGAATCATTGAGGAGGTGTTTTCTGAAAAATGATGCTGATGTTTTCTGTGATGTAGTTCCATCACCTTATTTTTCTAACCCTTTTTACTAATGAAGGCTATCCAACGCTTATCAGGCTTGATTATCGCTTTATTTATCGGAATTTCAGAGATGACGGCCGCTACCATTCTGGTGGGAGCTGCCAGCACGGATATCACCCCCCGGTTACCGGCAGCGCTGGACGGACAAATGCAGGTACGTATTGCCAAAACGGCCGAAACGCCTCTCACTGCCCAAGTGGTGGTAATGGAGTCAGTAAACGGTACGAAAAGTGAAAATATTTCAGTATTTGTTACCTGTGACATTGTAACCGTTCCCACTGAACTGAAGGAAATGATTCAGGCTGCCGTTAAAAAGCAGATCCCGGCTTTGGACAGCCGTAAAATTATCGTCAATGCCAGTCATACCCATACAGGTGGTGTGGTGAGGGACGGCTGGTACACGATTCCGGAAGGAGTGACCAAAGTCAGGGATTATCAGCAATTTATAGCTGAGCAGGTAAGCAAAGCAGTGGCAACGGCCTGGAACAGCCGGGAACGCGGGAGTGTAGCCTGGGGGCTGGGTTATGCGAAAGTGGCTTTTAACAGGCGGGCAGTATATGCCGGTGGTAATGCCCAAATGTACGGAAAAACAGACGGACCTGATTTCAGAGGCATAGAAGGTTACGAGGATCAGAGTATCAATTCTTTGTTTTTCTGGAATGCCTCTGGAAAACTACTGGCTGTTTGTATCAATGTGGCCAGTCCGGCTCAGATTGTGGAAGGGCGGTCTGCGCTGAATGCCGACTACTGGCACCCGTTGCGGGAAAAACTGAAAAAACAATACGGTAATGATCTCGCAGTACTGGGATGGATCGGTGCCGCGGGAGACCAGACACCCCGGCCTATGTATGAAAAGGATGCTGACCGGAGAATGCTTTCTCTTTCAAAAGGCAATTATACCAAAGGCAGAGGAAACAGGAATACCGATTTCTCCAACGAAGACTATATGGATGAAGTCGCCGGCAGGATCGTGAAATCGGTAAATGAAACCTACGAGCTGGTAAAGAAGGATCAGTATACAGAACTGCCTGTGATGCATGAAGTGAAATCATTTGATGTAAAAGCCCGGGTCGTCACTTCAGAGGAAAAAGAAGCATGCCTCAAAAGTATTGCCGAAGATAAGGGTGATGCACAAAGGGCAGTCGCATTCAGCCGCCGGATCGCCTGGAATCAGGAAGTAGTAGATCGTTTTGAAAAACAAAAAACCAACCCGCAGCCCATGTATACAGTCGAAGCGCATGTATTGCGGATCGGTGACATCGCTGTCTGTACCAATCCTTTTGAATTATACACTGAATTCGGTATTCAGCTGAAAGCCCGCAGTAAGGCGCTCCAGACATTTATTATTCAGCTGGTTGGGCCAGGGACTTACGTGCCTACGAAGAAAGCAACCGAAGGAGGTCATTATTCTGCAATTGTACAAAGTAACCGGGTAGGGTATGAAGGCGGGCAGGAACTCGTGGATAATACATTGAATATGGTTAATAGCTTCTGGAATGATTAAAAAAACATACTGATTACGCTTTTAATATAAATGACTATCCCGAACGCTTAAATCCTGATGAACATGAGAAACCGTAATTTTATCCGAGCTGCCTCGCTTACACCTCTGCTGTTGGTAATGCTGATGTTTAATGTATCCTTAATGAGTTTTGCTCAGAACAAAATCCTGAAAGCCGGTGCCGCTACTGCCAATATCACTCCCGATCTGGGAGCCGGTATCGTTGGTAATTTCGGAACGCCGCCGCCTGCTATGCATGTCCATGATGACCTGCATGCCCGATGCCTTATTCTGGATAACGGTGATACACAGCTGGTTTTTGTCATATCGGATAATGTTGGTATTAACAGAGAAGTTTTTGATGCTGCCAAAAAGATGATTCAAACCGAAACCGGTATTGCCCCTGACCATGTTTTGCTGGCCGCTAACCATACGCATTCGGCAGTAAGTGCCGGAGGAGACGGTGAACGCAGAAGAGGCTGGAATGCCGGCAGGCCGCTTGACCAGTATCAGACTTTTCTGGCCAGACGGGTGGCAGATGTGGTAAGGATTGCATTGAATAACCTGGAGCCCGCACAGATCGCATGGGGTGTGGGAAAAGTACCGCAGCATGTGTTTAACCGTCGCTGGATTATGAAGGAGAAAGTGACGAATCCTTATGGAGAAATGAATCAGGTGTTGTTTAATCCGGGTCATGCTAACCCCAATAAAGTGAAACCGGCCGGTCCGGTTGATCCTGAAGTTTCATTTCTTTCTGTAAGGTCAGTCAGCGGCCGGCCTATTGCGCTGCTGGCCAATTATTCTCTTCACTATGTAGGCGGCGTTCCGAAGGATCATATTTCCGGTGATTATTTCGCGGTCTTTGCCGACCGCATCCAGGAACTGCTTAAAGCTGATCGTCAGGATCCGCCGTTTGTCGGGATCATGTCCAACGGGACTTCCGGTGATGTAAATAATATCAACTTCGCGGCAGAACCAGAAAAACGGGCTCCTTATGAAAAAATGAAGGTGGTGGCCGATGACGTTGCGAAAGAAATCATCAGGGTATCGGAAACATTGCAATACCAGAACTGGGTACCTTTAAAAGCGGTACATTCTGAACTGACTTTACAGGTCAGAAAACCGTCACCTGAACTGCTGGCGCAGTCTGAGAAAATTCTGAAAAGACCCGATAGTGAAAAGGGCATTCACCCCCTTGATAAGACTTATGCCGACCGTATCGTTCAGATTCATAAAGAATGGCCGGATCAGATCAGTGTACCTATGCAAACCTTCGGAATCGGAGACCTGGGCATCGCGGCCATTCCGTTTGAAGTCTTTACGGCCTCAGGCCTGGAGATCAAAAAACGGAGTCCGTTCAAAACCACTTTTACTATTGAGCTGGCAAACGGGAGCTACGGTTATTTGCCCACACCCGAGCAGCATGAACTCGGTGGTTACGAAACCTGGCTGGGGACCAACCGTGTAGAGAAGAACGCTTCTGTGAAAATTGAAAATGAAATCATCGGATTATTTAAGAAAGTAAAATGAGGTAATTCCGGGGATAAAACCTTTTCAGCCTGAATATATTGCTTATTCAGCCGTCTGAGTCGTGTCTTTTCCCTCAGAGTTATACATCTAATCCAAACCGAAATGAAACAATTCGCAAAACGAATGGTAAGAGGATTACTTTGCTGCCTGATTGGTATGATACCTGGCATGGTGAACGCGGGTGAAGTTTATATTGGCGCTGTGTCGGTAGACATCACTCCGGAATTACCGGTTGCGCTTACCGGGCAATTTCATTTACGCATTGCCGAAAAAGCCGAAACTCCGCTTACGGCAAATATCCTGGTCATAGAAAGCAGGGAAGGGGATAGTTCCAAAGATCTGGCGATTATGGTTTCCTGTGATGTGCTGTATATTCCCACCGATCTGATTGCTCAGGTAAGGTCAGAAGTAAAGCAGAAAATGGCGGCCATCGATGTCAGTAAGATTATCCTGAATGCTACCCATACGCATACCGCGCCTGTGCTGAGAGATCAGGTGGAGTACCTGATTCCCAAAGAAGGCGTAACACAGGTGAAAGATTACCGTAATTTTTTCAGCAGGACAATCGCTGATGGCATAGTGAATGCCTGGAAAAAGCGTGAAAAGGGTAGTGTGGCCTGGGGATTCAGTTATGCTGTAGCCGGTTATAACCGTCGTATTGCCTATGCCGATGGCACCTCCGGTATGAGCAGCAATACCAATCTGCCGGAATTCCGTAACCTGGAAGGTTCCGAAGACCACGATATCAATACGCTCTTTTTCTGGAATAAAGATAATAAACTGATGGCGACGGTCATCGGTGTGGCCAGTCCTTCGCAGGAAGTGGAAGGAAGGTATGCTGTCAACGCCGACTACTGGCACCCGGTCAGGGAAGGTATCCGGAAACGTTACGGAAATGACGTTTGTGTATTAGGGTGGATAGGAGCCGCAGGTGATTTAACACCTCATATCCGCTATCGTAAAGCGGCAGATGACCGGATGCGGGAGCTTCGTAAACTGAGCCGTATGGATGAAATTGCCCGTCGTATCCTGCTTGCGGTTGAGGAGGCTTATGAGGTAGTTAAAGATGACCGGCACGCAACGCTGCCATTGGTTCATCAGGTCGAGTCACTTCATCTTCCTGAAAGACTGGTTACCCAGAGAGACTTCAATGAAGCCAGTGCATTTGTTGCGGATGCGAAAAAGCAGATTGCTGCCGATGTGTCAAATGCTGATAAGCTTTACAGAAAAATGACCTGGGAAGAAGAGACCATTAAACGATATAACCTGCAGCAGAAAAATCCCAGGCCGCAGTATCCGATGGAACTACATGTGATCCGGTTGGGCGATGTTGCTATATGTACCAATGAATTCGAGCTTTTTTCTGACTTTGGTATCAGAATGCAGGCCCGGAGCAAGGCGTTGCAGACCTTTGTGGTGCAGTTGGCGGGCAGCCCTGAATGGGGTGCTTATCTGCCTACTGAAAAAGCCGTAAAAGGTGGGGCCTACAGCGCGGTAGTACATAGTTCACGCATCGGACCCGACGGCGGACAAGTACTTGTTGACCGTACGGTCGAGGTGATGAATTCACTTTGGCCTTAATATCATTTTTGAAATAATAAATCCTGAACCAATGAAAAACTGCTTGTATTTTTTATTCGCTTTGTGCCTGTCAGGTTTTAAAACCATGGCTGCAGAAGTTTATATCGGTGCTGCATCGGCTGATATCAGTCCAAAGTTACCTGTTGCCCTCATGGGCCAGTTTAACATGCGTATAGCCGAAACAGCCGATACGCCCTTGTATGCCGGTATTGTGGTGATTGAAGCCCGGGAAGGGGCTAAAGCCGTGGATACCGCTGTCTTTGTTTCTGCTGATCTGGTATATATATCCGAGCAGCTGCGCAGTGAGCTCCGGGCTGAAGTGAAAAAGCTTCTGCCTGGTTTTAATGTATCCAAAATCATTGTAAACGCCACGCACACACATACCGCGCCTGTCCTGGAGGATGATCCGGAAGAGTCTTCCTTTTTGTATCCGATTCCTGCTTCTGTACCCAAAGTGGCAAATTACCGTAAACTGTTCGTTGCCAATGTTGCGGCTGCTATTGTGAAAGCATGGAATTCGCGGAGCAAAGGGCAGGTCGCCTGGGGAATGCAGCGTGAAGCGGTCGGATATAACCGTCGGGTACATTACAAAGATGGCTCTACTGTGATGTACGGGAATGCCGCTAAACCTGAATTTCAGAATATTGAAGGGTATGAGGATCATGATATCAATTCGCTTTATTTCTGGGATTCAAAAGGGAAGCTGGTGGCAATGAGCATTGAAGTGGCCTGCCCGGCTCAGGAATTTGAGCATTTGACAAGAGTAAATGCAGACTACTGGCATCCTGTACGGGAAGCGCTGAAAAAACAGTTTGGTGCTGACCTCGCTGTGCTGGGATGGATCGGCGCGGCAGGTGATCAGTCGCCGCACCCGATTTACCGGAAAGCCTCTGACGCAAGAATGCTGAAGCTGGCTAATAAAACACGGATGGATGATATCGCAGAGAGAGTTACCCGTGCGGCTGCATCAACCTATGAACTGGTAAAAAATGAAAAACAAGGAAATATTGAATTCCGTCATACAGCAGCTACACTGCAATTACCGATGCGGATCATTACCGCCGAGGAAAATGAAGAATCAAAGAAAGTGACTGAAGATTGCGCTGCCCAGATCAAAGCAGATCCGTCGAAAGCCGGTGATTTATATGCCAAAATGACCTGGTTTGCTGATGTAAATAAAAGATATGCTGCACAGCAGAAAACGAAGGCCCCTACCTATGCATCGGAAATTCATGTGCTGCGTATTGGTGACATAGCGGTGTGTACCAATCAGTTTGAATTATTTACGGACTTTGGTATCAGAATGCAGGCCAGAAGCAAAGCGTTACAGACTTTCGTGGTACAACTCGCCGGTCCGGGAACCTATCTCCCTTCTGCCAAAGCGATGGCAGGCGGTGGCTATAGTGCGGTTTGTCAAAGTAATGTTGTAGGACCGGAAGGCGGACAAATACTGGTCGATAAAACACTGGAAATTATGGATGGCTTCTGGAAATAATCAGGGTTTCCGGATGTAAAACTGCTGAAAATCATCTGCCGGACTATTCATAGAAATAACTTTTACAATGCTGAAAAAATATATTGCGATAGTACTTTGTGCCGGGGCTGTATGGGTTACCTCCTGCAATAATGCTGAAAACACGACCAGCCGGGAAGGTTCTGTCCCGGCTGAAGAGGCCCTTGCGACTTTTGAGCTGGAGCCTGGCTTTAAAATGGAACTGGTGGTGCATGAGCCGCTGATCAGTAGTCCGGTGGATATGGAAATTGATGAATTCGGAAGGATGTATGTGGTTGAAATGCCCGGCTATCCTTTGGACGATACCCATACCGGGCGAATCAAAATACTGTATGATACCGACCAGGACGGACAGTTTGATAAAAGTGTTGTTTTTGCGGAGAAGTTAAGATTCCCCAATGGGATCATGCGCTGGAAGAACGGCATCATCGTTACCGACGCGCCTCACGTTTTGTATTACGAAGATACAGACGATGATGGTAAGGCCGATAAATGTGATACACTCCTGACCGGTTTTTCACTTTCCAATCCGCATGTCAACGTCAACAATCCCGTTTACGGACTCGATAACTGGGTATATCTTTCTCATTTCGGCAATATCGGTACCCGGAAATATGAAGATAAATTCGGAGATAAGGGAGAAGAAATTCAGTATTATGGAGTAGCAGACGGGCCAAAGCTGCCTCAGAATGCGAGTGCCCGATCCGTTCGTTTCAGGCCGGAGCATCACCAGCTGGAAATGACTGCGGTGAGAAGCCAGTTCGGGCATTCATTTGACCGCTGGGGAAGGCATTTTCTGACGCATAATCAGAACCACATTTATCATGAGGCCATCGCGGCGCAATACCTGAACCGGAATCCGGATCTGCTGATATCCAATGCCGGTGCTAATATTTCGGATCATGGAAATGAAACGGAAGTGTTTCAGATTACTACCAATCCCGACAGACAGTTGTTTACGCCCGTAGGGCTGACAACCTCTTCCAGTGGCATTACGGTTTATAACGGAGGTGCTTTCTCTGATGACTTTAATGAAAATACAGTATTTGTCTGTGAATCAGTGAGTAATCTGGTGCACATTGACCGGCTGGAAGATAATGGCGCTACTTTTACCGCGAAAAGGCACAATGCGGGTAAAGAATTTCTGGCCTCCCGGGATTCATGGTCGAGGCCGGTCAATCTGTATGTAGGGCCGGATGGTGCTATGTACGTGCTGGATTATTACCGCAGAATCATAGAACACCCCGAATGGATGTCGGACGAAGCCGTTGCCGCCGGTGGACTGAGTGACGGACAGGATATGGGGCGTATTTACCGTATTACACAAGAAGGCGCCGGGCAGGCCGACTGGATCAGAGGCCTGAAGTTAGGGAATGAATCACCCGCTCAGTGGGTGGCCCATCTTGCTGACTCCAATCTCTGGTGGCGGATCAACGCCCAAAGGCTATTGGTTGATAAAGGCGATTTGTCTGTCGTACCTGAGCTGGTGAAAATGGCCGGAAACCAGGAATCGCCCGTAGGCAGGCTACATGCTTTGTGGACTTTGCAGGGACTTAATGCCCTTACCGCAGATCTGATTCAGACTGCTCTGAAAGACAATGAGGCAGGGATTCGGGAGAATGCCGTTAAGCTGGCAGAATTACATCTGAAAGGGGAGCCGGGACTTGTAGATGCTTTGTTTGCTTTGAAAAATGATGCCAGCGCAAAAGTACGTTATCAGCTGCTTTGCACCTTAGGCTCAGTTGATACACCGCAGGCTTCCGGAATCAGGGAAAATTTGCTATTCAGGGATATTCATGACGAATGGGTGCAGGTAGCGGCACTTTCAGCCAATTCTTCGCAGGCATCTTCATTGCTGAGTACGGTGATTGCACGGTTTAAGCCTGATGACACGGCCTATGGAAGCCTGGTGCGACGGCTTACTTCCATGATTGTTGCTTCGGAAGATGATAAAATGGTAACGCAGCTGATGGATAAATCTATTGGGACATCAAAGCTGCCGGCTGGTTTGCAGCCCGCAATTCTGGGCGGACTGGAAGACGGGCTGAGACGCAAAAAGCCGGAACCTGAAAAGGCAGTCCTTCTTCAGGAATTGCTTACCGGAGCATTTTTCAATCATCCTGACAAATCCGTCAGAAAAGGTGCCTTAGCAATTCTGAAAATACTTACCACTGAGCAAACGCCGGTGAATGGGACGGAAACAGACAAGGCAATGGCCATTGCCGGTAACCAGCAGGCCGATGAAGATAAAAGGGCGGAAGCCGTCCGTTTTGTAACTCTGGGCGATGTTTCATCCTATTCCGATACGCTTCAGGCGATGGTAGCCTCAGACCCCAGTCCGCTGATAAAATCGGAGTCTTTACAGGCTTTGGGGAAAGTAAAAGGAACAGCTGTTTCTGACTATGTGCTGCAAAACTGGGAAACGATGACCCCCGATATCCGGGAAGTAGCATTGGAAACTTTCCTTCCCGAAAAGGAGCGGGTAGCCTTACTGCTGGATGCTGTTAGTACCGGAAAAATTCCCGTTGCGGCCATTGGCTGGAAACGATCTGTTCAGCTGATGAATAACGGGGATGAGCAGTTACGGAACCAGGCCAGAAAATTACTGACGCAAAAACCGGGAGAAGAAGTACTGAAAGGATTTCAGAAAGTACTGGACCTGAAAGGCAATGCAGAAAACGGCAAGCTGGTATATGCTCAGAATTGCGCACTTTGTCATCAGGTAAGAGGCGAAAACGGTATCGCGTTCGGGCCCGACCTGGGAACAGTACACAACTGGCTGACAAGAGATCTGATGGCGAATATCCTCGATCCGGGGCTGTCCATCGCTCAGGGATTTGACTTATGGGAAGTATCGATGAAAGACGGAGAAAAAGTGCAGGGAATGATCATGAGCGAAACTTCAGCGGCTATTACATTAAGAATGGGGCCGGGTAACGAAACGCTGATCAACCGGCAGGATATCAGTTCCGTACGTGGACTGAATATGTCCCTTATGCCTAATCTCACCGAACAGATAACACCGGAACAAATGGCTGATCTTATCGCTTATCTGCATGACAGCTTTTAATTGAATATCAATTGACGGATATTCCTAAACCCAATGATCATGAACAGGAATGCTTTTCTTAAAAACAGTCTGCTGGCAACAGCCGCTTTAGTAACAGGTGCCGGGAAAAATAACGCCCATGCGGGTACGCAGGCGACAAAACCCTTTAATCTTAAATTTTCTCCGGAATTCGGCATTTTTGAAGCTGCCTCCGGAAAAGATATTTATGACCAGATCCGCTGGGGAAAAGATCAGGGGTTCAGGGCCTGGGAAAATACCTGGCTGACCCGCCGTCCGGTAGAAGAACAGGAGAAAATCAGCAAGCTGATTCAGCAGCTGGGCATGGAGTTCGGACAGTTTGTGGGGACCATGAACTTCAAGGAGGCGACTTTTGCGGGCAGAGATAACGCATTGCGTGAACAGGTGCTGAAAGAGGTGAAAGACTCTGTTGAAATTGCTAAAAGAATGAATACAAAATATATTCATAATGTACTGGGCATGGCAGACCCGCGATTACCCTGGGATTTCCAGATGGCTAACGCCATTGAGCTTCTGAAAAGAGTTGCTGAACTCTATGAGCCGCATGGGATTGTAATGGTTATGGAAACCATGAACCATAAGATCAATCATCCCGGCATGTTTCTCCACACCATTCCTCAGGCTTATGCAATGGCTAAGGCCGTCGGAAGCCCCAGTCTGAAAATCCTTTTTGACTTTTATCATGTTCAGATCCAGGAAGGCAACATTATTCCTACGCTGGATTATGCATGGGATGAAATCGGTTATCTGCAGATAGGGGATTCGCCGGGCAGAAACGAACCTACCTCAGGAGAAATCAACTTTGTGAATGTCCTGCAACATGTACATAACAAAGGGTATAAGGGGTTTATCGGCATGGAGCACGGAACAAAGACCAAAGGAAAAGAAGGGGCACTGGCTGCCCTGGCGGCTTACCGGACCGTAGATCCTGAGTAAGAATGACTGATGAATGTTTGATAGTTACCGTGGAGTTTTGGTCGGTTAAAGTCTTACCAAAACTCCACGGTAATTTTATTTAATCTCTACACCGGCACTTGCATAGCCAGGTAAAATATTTATTACACCCACTCCCGATGCAGAGGCTGAAAATACCAGCAGCAGGCGAGACCCTGCAGTGACAGGGATATTTAATCCGTTAGTAAGGCCGTTTACATTATCTCCTATTGAAACAGCTCCGGTATACGGTGACAGATGGACGATGGCCCCTGGAATCGGGAAAAATAGATTATCGGGTGCAGCGGATTGATACAACTGAGCGTAAACTGTAAGGGTGGTGCCAGTGAGGTTAAGATTGTCAGTTGTACTGAAAAATCCTGAAATGGACGTAATTGTGCCATCACGGGGTATTGAAAACGCCATGTTGAGAGGTATTGTCAGATCAATCATATTTCCTATCGGATTTATAAGGGCAGCATTTCCGAAGCCTATCGCTGCACTGGTTCCCACCAGTCCCCCCAGAAGAGTATTTAAGGTTATCGGGATACCTGAAGCAAACGGAATGATGGTGCCCGGAACAGATGCAGGCGGAGCAGGTGCCGGAGTAACGGCCTGCCAGCTGCCGGATTTGTAAATATATAATCCGGGATCCGTGTCGGTAACATAAACCATCAGGCCTTCCGCCGGAGTACTGATGGCAGTTCTCTGAACGGCTGTCATCCTGGGGATCAGAATCCCTTTGTCTGTTGACTGAATCTCCAGCTGGGCACTTTCGTCAGGTGTTATGGTACCGATTCCTACCTGAGCATGACTTAAAGCAGCAGCCAGAAATACGATTGCAAACAGGCAAGATGTTCTGCCTGCTTTAAACAGGATACTTGTAAAATTTTTCATAAGGTTGAAGAAATTATTGTTTAATAACTTTCACTGTTTTCTGAGAACTATTGAGATACGTAACCTGTACGAGGTACATGCCGGGTACCAGTGATCGTGTATCAATCTGATTCAGCATTCCTGCCTGGTCCGTTGCATACCATTCTTTGCCCTGTAAATCAATCAATTGTATTTTCTGTACCTGTTGCCAGTCAGACAACCTGACCTCCAGGTTCTTTACCGTAGGGTTAGGGTAGGCCTTAACAGCTACCATTCCTTCCATCAGGATAGTCCGCATCCGGCTATAGGTATAGGTACCGTCAAGGTCTGCCATGCGAAGGCGATAATAATTGATACCATCTTTAGGGGAAACATCCGTAAAATGATATTTCTGAAGCGATTTACTATCATGAGCCGCCTCAATAACCTGCAGTTTTTCCCAGATTTGTGCATCCGTGCTTCGCTGCACTTCGAAGAAATCACTGTTCGTTTCAAAGGTCGTTTCCCAGTTCAGCAGTACACCGTTTTCTGCATTTTCAACAGTAAAATGAGTAAGTGATACGGGAAGGGCTCCAGGGGTTGCAGCGGTAATTCTGTCCAGCTCTGCAGAAGAAAGCAGGCTGCTGACGTAGTTGACCAGGGCATCGCTGGTACTTGCAGTAGTAACGGTATAACCCGGATTTCCATACGCTATCTGCAATAAGGATTCATTGTTACCGTTCAATTCGCTGTCTTTGTAGTATAGTCCTGCCGTTCCGCTGAACGTAACGGGTGAAGAAAAAACATAAACCCGACTGACGCTGGGCGGGGTTCCGGGAGCAGCAATAGCAGAGAGCGTTAACGTCTGGTTGGTCAGCGTTAAAGCTGTGGAGGGATTTAAGGTAAGACTATCGGCGAAGAAATCGGTACCGCTCTGAATAGTTAACCCTTCCGCTCCAACAGAGAATTGAGCCTGAGCCGCCGTGATTGATATGAGTATCAACTGGCAGAATAGAAGATAGCGTTTCATAACATTCTGATGATTAGTTAAATATATTGATTAAGGATATGCAAATAAAACTAATTCTATTCGTATTATTTTGAAATAATTTGATTTTATGTTTGAAAATAATCTACATCATATAAAATTGTAAGTGTAGTAAGATAGTATATGTTTATGGTAATGTAGTGTAATGTCTATAATTATCCGTTAAGGCTAAACCGGATTAACAGCGGCTGTCTATGAACAAGAGCTGACCAACAGTGTTTGCAGGTCAGGGTTGATCAGCTCTATTTTAAAGTGAAGATTTTTTGTTTGAATGCAAAGCTCTTTTACAGCTTAGGATGTTTTTTTCTGATCGAAAATTTCAGTTCAGTTGAGACCCTCATTCATACATTTTCTGAATATTGCTGAAGGTTGATTTTAAGTCTTCAATCAGACTCATTGGTTGTAACACTTTAAGGTTGTCTCCTAAAGAGAGTAGTTCCATAAAGAAATCATGCGTAACAAATAAGTTCAGCTTAATTCTTAACTCTTCTTCATTATCTATGAGTATTTCCTGTGAATCGTGCAGGGGCAATGATTTTATATATTTCCCCTGGAATGGATTAAAAGAAAGAATTACTTCCTCCGGTTGGTGTCCATTCGGGCTGATGATTCCAAAGCAATATCTGTAATGTCCTTTTATATTAAAATCGTCGGGGAAGTCAAATTTCCTGTTAGTCATTTCCAGTTTTGTGATGCGGTCAAGAGCAAAACTCTTTATTTTCTGATCATTCAAATCGTTTGCTAATACATACCATCGGTTTTTGAATTCTTTTAACGCGTAAGGTTCTGCCTGTCGTTTTTTTAGGGCAACTTCTCCATATTTCTGATAGGTAAATTGGATTTGATTCCGGTTTTTAATAGCCTGAAGTAACCCATAGAGATGCTCCGTACCTTGTGGTTTCCGTTTTTCAAAATGGATATATTCGGATAGCCTGTCACTCATATTCAACGCGTTAAAAGTGTCAAATGCTTCAAGTATTCTTGCGTTGGCTTGTGGTTGCCCATCATCGTGAATGTAATAGACTTTTTTAGAGGAATCAAATTTAATTTCTATATGAAACAGATTGTCGATATCATCTTTGAGTCGTTGAAATGTCCGTGGTGAAAAACTGTAATTTTCTCCATGTATCTCCGATTGCAACTTCAGGTAATCGGAGATTTCAGCCAAGGTGGCCGAACTTTTCCGGAGTTTGTTTATGATTAGACTATACCTGGTTATCGTTTGTTTTATTGACATAATTACTGATCAATTAATAGGTTAATGTATAAATATCACTGGCACTGTTTTTCTCATTGGGAATGACCCCTATAGGTTGTACGTTGGCGGAATTGGAGTGACGAATTCACGGATTTTTGTATTAATCACGCAGACAGTCAAAGCCGATGATCGTTCTTTGGGTAGTGATTAACTCTTCGTTGCAAAACATCTGAATGTTTTCTAACTGACTCATCGAGCCATGAATGATTTCCTGTATTTCACTTTTGCGAATGATATTGTCAATCTGT
>JBEBXQ010000071.1:0-25147 GCA_040391535.1 Telluribacter sp.
TTTCATGTGTAAGAAGTATCATATTGCTTTAAATCAAAAAACCATTCGCAATGAATGGTTTTTTGAGAGATTTTATTTCAGCTGCCTTTCTACGTAAAAGGGAGCGAAGGGGAGCAGCGACGCTATAAAAAATACCGCGACTCTGCTGAATTTCCAGTCGTAACGGAGCCAGCATGCTACCAGTAGTCCGGCATAAGCCATAAACAAAACCCCATGCACCCAGCCTGTATACTTAACCGCCAGAGGCATGTCAGCCCAGTATTTCAGTGGCATTGCTATGAATAATAAAATGAGGTATGATAAGCCTTCCAGTATGGCGGTCTTTCTGAAGAGTTTTAACAATTGATCCATGAAAATCAGTTATAATAAATAAATCGATTCTGAATGGACAAAGTTAGCCACAAAATCATAGGAAGAGAAATAAACTGAAAGCCATTACCAGCATCCCGCTTACGATCCCGAAAACGGCAAGGTGGTGTTCGCCGTATTTTTCGGCAGTAGGAAGCAGTTCATCCAGTGAAATAAAAATCATAATACCTGCTACGGCTGCCAGTGTAACGCCATTGAGCGTCGGTGACCAGTAAGGCATCAGGAAAAGATAGGCAATCAGGGCGCCAAGGGGTTCGGCCAGTCCGGATAAAAAAGAGAACCAGAAAGCCTTTCTCTTGCTGCCTGTGGCATGATAGATCGGTACGGCCACGGCAATGCCTTCAGGAACGTTATGGATGGCAATTGCTACGGCTATCGGTATGGCAACTTCCAGCTCGCCCAACGCTGCTGTGAAAGTTGCGATCCCTTCCGGGAAATTATGAATAGCAATGGAAACTGCAACCATAATACCTACACGATGCAGAATCTTCTTTTTCTGTGTCATATCTTCAACACCATGAATTTCATGCGGATTGCTGGATTGGGGAATCAACATGTCAATTAATGCAATGAAGCCCATACCACCGAAAAGCGAAAGTATCATATACAGCATGCCCTCTTTTTTTCCCCAGATGCTTTCCAAAGCGATGATGGATTGGGGTAAAATTTCCATAAAAGAAACATACAGCATTACTCCGGCCGAAAACCCCAGCGATATACAAAGGAATTTGGTGTTGGTTTTTCGTGCTACTAATGCAATTCCGCTACCTATACCCGTAGATAACCCGGCCAGGATGGTAAGCATAAAAGCAAAGAGTGCATGATTGCCAAATAAAGTTTCCATTGCGGAATAAAGCGTTAAAGTATTTATGGTAAGCAAGATGACGTAAAGTAAGTATCTAAAACTCAAAAAAACAATTAGTTTAATATAAAAATTAAATTTAGTTTAGTCTAAAAATATGTTAGTTATATCTTGACCCCTGTGAGTATAAAGGCTAGAGTCCAACCTTTGAGCAGGACAGTACAGGAAACCACTTCCTGAATTCTGTTGCATTTTTGGAATTCTTTATAAAACATTACTCATATTTAAGTTCAACCTAAGCCCATATGCAGGTAATAGCCGGTCTACTGTATCACTTTATAGGAGGGTTTGCCTCCGGTAGTTTTTATATTCCCTTCAAAAGGGTAACTCAGTGGTCCTGGGAAACCTACTGGCTGGTGGGTGGGTTGTTTTCCTGGCTGATCGCCCCTTTTATTGCAGCCTGGCTTACTGTTCCTGACTTTATGGGGATTATTCTCCAGGCTGATGCCGATACTTTATTCTGGACTTATTTTATGGGCGTTTTATGGGGGATCGGCGGATTAACATTCGGGCTTTCCGTACGCTATCTCGGGATGTCGCTGGGTATGTCAATTGTGCTGGGGCTTACTTCTGTATTTGGGGCGTTGGTGCCGCCGATATACAGGGATCTGTTCACCGATGCTCAAACGGGTACATTGTCTGAAATGCTGGTTTCTTCCGGCGGACAAGTGGTTTTATTAGGTGTAGGAGTATGTTTGCTGGGTATTTTGACTTGCGGCCGCGCGGGTTCCATGAAAGAAAATGAACTCTCGGATGAAGCTAAAAAAGCAACGGTACAGGAATTTAACCTCTGGACGGGTATCACTGTTGCCGTTATTTCAGGTATTCTCAGCGCCTGTTTTAATTTTGGTATTGAAGCCGGTAAATCAATGGCTTTCGTGGCATTAGAAAACGGCAGTCACCCTTTATTTCAGAATAATGTAATTTTTGTACCTCTGCTTTGGGGTGGTTTAACCACCAATTTTATCTGGTGTATGATTCTGAATGCCAGGAATAAAACCTTTTCAGATTATGCTGATAAAAAAGCTCCGCTGGGTAATAATTATCTGTTTTCGGCACTTGCCGGTACTACCTGGTTTCTCCAGTTTTTCTTCTATGGAATGGGAGAAAGCAAACTCGGGAACGGGGCCAGCTCCTGGATTCTGCATACAGCCAGTATCATTATTTTCTCGAATCTGTGGGGTTTGTATTTCAAAGAATGGAAAGGGGTAAGCAGAGCAACCTTTCGTACAATTGTATACGGTATTCTGATTGTGATTTTATCAGTACTGATCGTAGGGTATGGAAATTACCTGTTAACCGGTGAAGCCTGATTTACTGAATCTTCAAATCATTAAGGGTAATTTTAATGTTATTCTGAAAGCCTCCTGAGGCACCCAAAAACTGAAAACGGGTGACTGACGGACTGCCGGACCCTTTGCTTGCGAAGAGTTGGGCTGTGTCGTTTATACCGTTAATTTTTTTTAGCAGTACACCACCTTTCAACTCTGGCAGGATAGCTTTAATGACCTGACTGCTATTGTCATCATACCATACCCGGGCATATAAAACAGGTGGGCGGACCAGGATCCTGCATATTTTACCCCATAAGGAATAGGACACTTCAGCTTTCATCAGCGTTAATGATTTTTTGGGTGTAATCTGATAGATATGCCCCATTTTTATCTCCTTTTCCAGTGATTTTCCCGGGTTAAGGTCTAATATCGTGTTCCGTTTTCTGAGTACAATTACCGAGTCAGTAGTGGTATGCTGATATTCATAGTTCTGAAGCATCGCCAGCCATGCCTGACTGTCACTCCACAGCAAGTAGCGATACTGATCCATTGAAGCAGGTGTGTAAAGAATAAATTCCGGGGCGTCTGGGGAAGTATACTTTAGATAATTTAAGTGCGTAAGGTATTCAGAATAGGCCTGATAAGACTGAATGGCTGGTCTTGGGGCATAAGTAAGCTCATTGAAATAAGCATACGCAATTTCAGAAGGAAAGATGTCGGTGGGTTGATCCCCGATTAATTTTCGGGTTATGGGGTCGAGCCTGACGGATTCTTTGAACGTTTCCTGTTGGCGGTTTCTCGCATCCGGACTCATTAAAAACAAATCCTGATAGGGTAATGAAAAATTATTATAGGAAAATCCCAGCCCGGTTGAAACGAGAGGGCTGATCAGTATCAAAAGAATGAAAATATAATTCAGGCTTTTTTTGAAAGAAGCTTCTTCTGCAAAAATACACGCAGCTCCTATGAATATGGCTCCGTAATAGAAGAAATAAGTTCCCCGGAAAGGATCATAGCGGGTAAATGCCTGCTTCCAGCCGATGTAGAGTGCCAATAACAGCCATAAGGCCAGAATGAAATTGTTTCTGACTGTAATTATTTTAAGGAAGCAGGAAAGAAAAAGCCATGCTAAAGTGCAGATTACAATAGCAGCAATTAAAAAATCAAAATAACTTAAACGACTTGCATTTTCAATGTGATCCACGTTAAACATGGCATCGTTATAGTAATTGACAATTTCGATACTGCCTTTGATGTAGCCGGATAAATCAATGGGCAGGAAGGCCGAAACTGCCATAATCAACCCTGCAGGGATAAACAATATCAGGATGTTTTTATGGAGTGGCCCTTTTTTCCAGGGAATATGATAAGTGAGAAACAGCTGAAGCGCAACGACTGCGATTAAACCTACATTGAGCTTGATGAAAAATAGAATCACCGCTAACAGTCCGGCGATTATACCCGAAAGGATATTTTTATCGAAATGAAAATGAAGAATCAGGAAAAAGAAAAAGGAAAAGTAGAGGAAATTGATTTCATAGTTTAAGGAAACTAGTAAGATTAAATAGGGGATACTGAGAAAAGTGAGCGGGTCGCGGATTTTATTCCAGACGATTAATAATATATAAATGCCGCAACTGATTGTCAGAAGATCAGCAATAATGAAGGGGATAATTCCGATAGCGAAATCATACCGTGTATTCAAAAAACCAAGTGGGCCATACGTAAAAACAAAATCCTTCCCGAAAAGTAATGATTCTTTATAGATCATATTGATACTTATGGCCCAGGAACTATCTATCCCCAGCCCCGGAGCTGCAATAAAATTCTTTGGCAAAATCAGCAGACAACACATCACTATAATGGTTATAGCAAATGGTGTTAAATGACGAACGGACGGTAAGGTGAATTTCATAGGAATGAAATATCCTGGGTTATTAATTCTATATCTTTTTTAAAATACTGTTCCTGTATATTAAACTTTATGTGCGTGATGGTATGAGGCGATCGGGCAGGGGTGTTGAACAGATCAAGAGCTTGGCCCGAGGTCTGAACCTGCTTCAGTAAAATGCCTTGTTTCAGGGCAGGCTTGTTTATTTTGAATTGTTTTTTCCGGCCGTTATCAAAGGTCATTTCTATCCATATTTCAGGAGGCTGAAAGAACCAGCTCAGGAGATACCCCTGTAGAGAATAGTGTATATTGGCTTTCAGCCAGGCAAGTTTTCCTGACGCAGAAACCCCCTTTTCTTTATTATTTTGTATACTGGTCAGCTTTGGAGTACCCAATTCAATATCCAGTAAATGCGGCCTTCGTTTAAGAATCAAAAGCGTATCCCTGCTGATCGTAATGGTATCCGGCTGGTAACCTTGTATGATTCCAAGCATGGTCAGGGCATCAGATCCGGGGGAAATGCACTGTCTGTCTGAATCGGCGGCAGTGAATATAAGGCAGGCAGGAGCAGACTCTGAAATGTATTTATTGTAATTGAGTGTTGACAGATAGGTGTTATATGCCAAAAAAGACTGAGCAACGGGGCGGGGGAGATAATTTAAGTGATTGTAGTAGGCATAGGCAAGATCAGCAGGGTATACATCCACGGTTTTGTTTTTTAGCTTCTGTACCGTCAAAGAATCTATGGCCATTTGGTCGTGCGCCAGTTTTAACTGATTCTGACGGATCACAGGGCTTTCAAATACAAGTTCCTGATAAGGGAGAGTTACCGGGTTTAAAGAGACACCCAGGGCTGTACTGCCGGCAATTGAAAGACAAAGAAAAGCCATCAGGGTTTTGCTGAGGTCTTTTGTTATGAATTCGTTATCAGTAAATAGCAGTGTTATTGCGATCACAGCGATTCCATAAAAAAAGAAATAGGGAACACTCCAGGGAGAGAGCTGGATAAAAGTCTGTTTGTATAACACAAACAAGCTTACCATCATCAGAAACCAGAAAAGGATGTTTAATTTGCTATTCAGTATCCGGAAAATGTTTTTAAGCGAAAACCAGAAAATAAAACCAACCAGAATGAAAGCAGTAAATACAATGAACGGAATGTATTTCTGATAATCTTCACCATATAGATTTCCGGTCAGTGCATCGGGATAGTCAATGAGAAATTGATATCCTCCCAGCAGGTATAACCAAAGATGTGTATGGAGGGGAACAGCCAATACGATTAGCCCGGCAATATGGAAAAGACTGAAAATCAAAGATTGCCTGATATTGCGGGTATTTAACCACACATTCCACCAAACTGCGATTTGAAATAAGCAAAATATTAAAAAGCCGGGATGGATCTGCATATAGAAAACAGTCCAGGATATAATCATGCTGATCAGCCAGGAGAATTTATTTCCGGTCCTGATGGCATGGAACACGAGAAACAGGAAGAAAATAAAGAAGAGAAATGCAATATCACGGTGGAATGTCATTAATAAAATAACGAAAGGGACGATCAGATAATGAGTGCGTATGGGGTTGATTTTCCATATATGGAGCATGCAATAGATCAGTACGCCAATTGTAAATATATCCAGAAAAATAAGTGGGAAGTACCCGGTGGAGTATGTATAACGGCTGGTCAGGAAGCCTAACGGGCCATAATGTGACAAAAAGTCTTTTCCAAATAGTAATGACTGACCAATGGCTTCGTTAATGCCGATGAATCCGGAAGATGCTGAGTCAGTGCCCGGTACAGCCTGGAATTGTTTAGGTAATACAAACACGCATGAAAAAAGAATAATGCTCCATTGGTATAACCCCAAAGGCCATTCTTTTGCTATTACTTTGCCAGGCATCATGAGAGTAAGTTTACAACGTTGAGTAATTTTAGCCGTAATACTGATCATTAAAGACTTTGCTATGTTTTTTCTAATCAGGATGGTTATTTTTTCTTTAAATTTGCATTATAACAAGTAATTTGACAATATGTTTACCGGAATTGTTGAAGCAGTCGCAGAAGTTCAAAAAATAACACAAGAGGGTAGTAATAAGGTTTTTGTGCTAAAAACAGCTTTGGCATCCCAATTTAAGATAGATCAAAGCATCAGCCATGACGGTGTATGCCTGACGGTTACCATGGTGGATAATGATGTGTATTCTGTCACAGCGGTAGATGAAACACTTAAAAAGACTACTTTGTGTAGCTGGGTGCCCGGAAAGCTTGTCAATATCGAAAGATGTATGGCTGCTGACGGCCGTTTCGACGGTCATATTGTACAAGGCCATGTAGACCAGACAGCAGTATGTACAAACATAGAAACACTTGACGGCAGCTGGTTATATGACTTCAGCTATGACCCTGCTTTCGGAAATATGACAGTAGAAAAAGGCTCGGTTTGTATCAATGGAGTCAGTCTCACCGTTTTTAATTCGGAAAGCCATTCTTTCAGAGTGACGATTATTCCTTATACGTATGCATATACTAACTTTAATCAATTGAAAAACGGAGATACCGTGAACCTTGAGTTTGATATCGTTGGTAAATATATAAAGCGAATAATTGAATCAAGGATCTGATAACAATTGGCTACCTGAATTTTTAAACCTATTTTTACCAGCAGTTTCAGGCAAAACACCTCGCTTATTCCATGATTAAGATTAGTACGGATTCAAAAAAAGACTTATTGGTACAAATTGGTATTGTATTTTCCCTGGCGGCTGTTTTATTCCTCGGCTTTTTCTTTGTTTATCTGCCCTTTTCTACCAATCACGGAGAAGCAATTACAGTTCCTGATCTGAAAGAAATGAAAGTAGCGCAGCTGGAAACTTATCTGGACAACAGAGATCTCAGGTTTGAAATCAGTGATTGTACTTTTGTGGCTAACAGGCCTCCGCTTACCGTTATCACACAATACCCTCAGCCTGGAGCGAAAGTGAAAGAAGGACGGAAAATTTATGTTACCGTTACCACGGCAACGGTTCCGTTTGTGAAAATGCCTAAGCTGACAGACATGACACTGAGAAGCGCTAAAATGCTGTTAAAAAGTGCCGGACTGGTGGAGGGTGAATTGAAATATGTACCGGACCTTGCGCAAAATGCTGTTTTGAAACAATTTTATAACGGGAAGGAAATCCTGCCTAATCAACAGGTACCTAAAGGGTCACGGATTGATCTGGAAGTGGGGAATGGCCTTGGTAATACCTTATTCTCTGTTCCTGATATCGTAGGAATGCCTTTCGATGAAGCTGAATTCCAGATTCTGGGAGCAGGATTGAAAGTCGGACAGAAATTTACCGTTAAGAAAGATGAAGAATACGGCTCGGGAGTCGTAGTGAGACAAAACCCTTCAGCAGGAAACCAGATCCGGATCGGTGATGTCATCGATGTATGGGTTACACCTGCCGATGAAACCTCTGTTAATAACGCTGATGAACAACCTTTGCCCTGATAAGATATTTTTCCTGATGCGCAGATCCCTGGTATTGTGCCTGATGATTTTATGTATAGCCTGTTTTAAAAGTTATGCGCAACTGGAAACTGTGCCGGTGGTGCCGGTAACGGCTGCATCGCAATCTGTTACAGAAGCCGGTAAGCGTACAGAAGCAGTGTTGTTGCAATTACCCTTTTTTGATGATTTTTCCACCACTAAAGGATTTTCCCCTGATACCTCCCGGTGGTTGCCCGGCGGAGGTACCTTTGTTACCAATACGTTCAGTAATTCTCAGCCGTCTGTCAACATGGTTGTGTTTGACGGGCTCAATAGCAGAGGTATTCCGTATAGTTATGAAAATATACAGATCGCCGTACCTACCGATACCCTTACTTCCCGGCCGGTTGATCTGAGTAAGGCTGCGCCGGCTGATTCGGTCTATCTGAGTTTTTATGTACAGCCAGGTGGTTTGGTTGAAATGCCTGATGAAACGGATACATTGCTTTGTGAATTTTTACGGGCCGATGGTAGCTGGCAAACAGCCTGGAAAAAGGTCGGGGCTGAGCCCGGTACAGATTTTTTTCAGGTATTGGTCGCAGTGAAGGACAAAGCTTATTTTCATGCAGGTTTCCAGTTCAGGTTTGTAGCGTATGGCCGGCAGACGGGTGCTTTTGACGTGTGGCTGCTTGATTATATTTATCTGGATAAAAACCGCAGATGGAATGACACTTATGAAAAAGATGCAACAGTTACCGTTCCGCTGACGTCCTATCTGAAGCGGTTTACGTCCATGCCTGCCAGCCACTACCTGATTGATCCGGCTGCAGAAACAGCTTCTGCAATTACAGCCGGGATTTATAATCTGCATAGTGTTCAGAACGTACTGAATTATGAATTTGTAACGACAAATGCGTCCACAGGGCAAAATATTTTTACGACAAGAGGAGAAAGGTCTGAGCTGATCATGTCCCGCGAACGTCAGTTCCGGGAAGTACCCAACAAGTCAGTGACGATTCCGGGAAATAACGGATTGAAGCTGAAGCATCACTTTAAGCTGATCACTTCAGATGAGCAGAATCCACCTATCCAGGGTGTAGATCTTCGTCAGAATGATACCTTGTCTTTTCATACAGACCTTACTGATTATTTCGCTTATGATGACGGGTCGGCAGAGTACGGTGTAAGAATGAACCGGCGTCTGGGCAAAGTGGCGGTCCGGTATGTTATTAACAAGCCGGATACGCTGGCGGGCGTAAAAATCTGTTTTGTCCCTTTTCTGGATGATGTTGCCGGACAAAGTTTAGCCATTCATGTTTATGATAATGATCAGGGCCTGCCCGGGAATCTGCTGTATCAGCAATCGGGCCAGGTCAGTTTTGGCAACTCCCGTGATGAATTTGTTTATCTACCGTTTCAAAGCGGAGTAGCGGTAAGTGATACGTTTTTCATCGGGTGGCTGCAAACGAATGAAATACCATTAAACGTCGGATATGATCGCAACAGTACGTTAGGAAGTTCCCATATTTTCGCCAATCTTTCGCAGGACTGGTACCAGGAATCGTCAATGGAAGGCTCTCTGATGATCCGTCCGGTGACAGGAGGAAAACCCGATGACGTAATCACTGGTAATGAGCCGGTGAATAGGGATCTCATGACAGTATATCCGAATCCCTCCGAAGGAATTATTCACTGGAAAAGCGAAGACATCGTGCGGGTGGAAGTAACTGATATTTCAGGACGGGTTCTCAAGCAGGTGAATATTCAGAAAGGAACCCGTGATCTGCTCATCACTGAGTTGCAGAACGGCCTTTATTTCGTCAGATTATTTGACGGAATGTTCTGGAATACCCAAAAGGTGTTATTAAGAAAGTAGTACATTTTCTGATTGATTCGTACCTTTGCCGCTTGTTTAAAATGACAAGGCTATTCATTTTCAATTTATTCAGGTGAGTATAGATCAGGAAATTAAAAAGAGAAGGACATTTGCTATTATCAGTCACCCTGATGCCGGAAAAACGACTTTAACAGAAAAGCTGTTGCTTTTCGGAGGAGCGATTCAGACAGCCGGTGCAGTAAAGTCCAATAAAATCAAGAAAACGGCAACCTCCGACTTCATGGAGATTGAAAAGCAGAGGGGTATTTCGGTGGCCACCTCCGTGATGACCTTTGAATATAAGGATCTGCTGATTAATATTCTGGATACACCGGGCCACAAGGATTTCGCGGAAGATACCTACCGTACACTGACAGCCGTCGATAGTGTAATACTGGTGGTGGATTGTGTAAAGGGTGTAGAAGAGCAGACAGAGCGGCTGATGGAGGTCTGCCGGATGCGGAATACGCCCGTTATTATCTATATCAACAAACTTGACCGCGAAGGCCAGAATCCATTCGATTTACTGGATGAGCTGGAAACCAAGCTGAATATCAGGGTGAGGCCTCTGACCTGGCCTGTAAATATGGGATCTGCCTTTAAGGGGGTATACAGTCTTTATGAAGAAAAACTGTATTTCTTCAAAATCAATAAAACCAAAGTGGAGGATGATGTAGCGGAAGTGAAGCTGGACGACGATAAACTGGAATCACTGGTGGGTAACCGTGATGCTTCTCAGCTCAGAGAAGATGTGGAACTGGTTGAGGGAGTTTATGACGAGTTTGATGCGAAAGCCTATCAGGCCGGAGAAATAGCACCGGTCTTCTTTGGAAGTGCTATTAATAATTTCGGTGTAAAAGAGCTGCTTGATACTTTCTGCGAAATTTCACCATTGCCACAGCCACGGCCCACTGTAGAAAGAACAGTAGAGCCGCAGGAGTCTAAATTCTCCGGGTTTATTTTTAAAATTCACGCCAATCTCGATCCACGCCACCGTGACCGTATCGCATTTTTACGGATTTGCTCCGGGACATTTGAAAGAGGTAAGTTTTATCAGCATGTACGGCTGAATAAAAAAGTACGCTTTTCAAGCCCTTTCAGTTTTATGGCATCCTCCAAAAATATCCTTGAAGAAGGGTATCCGGGAGATGTTATCGGGTTATATGATACAGGAAGTTTTAAGATCGGAGATACGCTTACGGAAGGAGAAACCCTTCATTTTTCCGGAATTCCCAGTTTCTCTCCTGAAATCTTCAAAGAACTGGTGAATCTTGATCCGATGAAGTCAAAGCAGCTGGAAAAAGGGATTCAGCAGCTGACCGATGAAGGTGTCGCGCAGTTGTTTACACTGTTATTGGGTAACCGCAAAATAGTGGGCACGGTAGGAGAGCTTCAGTTTGATGTGATTCAGTACAGACTTGAGCATGAATACGGTGCCAAATGCCGTTGGGTAGGAATGGATATTTCCAAAGCCTGCTGGATAACTTCTGGGGATAAAGCTAAACTGAATGAGTTTATTCGTCTGAAAGGCAATCAGATTGCTTATGACAAAGATAATAACCCGGTTTTTCTGGCCGAATCTGATTGGATGATCCGGATGAACAGCGAAAATAATCCGGATATTGAATTCCATTTTACATCTGAATTCAAAACAGAAGGAGCTGTATAGAATTAAAAAAAACCACCCGATCATATATAAAGGGTGGTTTTTACATTAATCCGATTTTGATCAGGGTAAGATGAAATCCTGTGAATTACTGACGAGGCGCTTTTTCAGATCTTGGTCCTTGCCGGCGGCCATCGCCTCTGTTTTGCATTCTTTCCTTTTTGTATTCTTCGTATTTGGTTTTTTGTTCTGCTGTCAGAACTTTATTCAATTCTGACTCATATTCCTGCTCCCGTTGCTTCATCTGGTCACTCTGCTGCTGGTTACGGGTTTGTCTGGCTTCCTGCATTTTTTCAGCCCTTGCCATACTCAATGTTTTGATTTTCTCCTGCTGCTCTGCTGTTAAGGCAAGTTTTTCGGTTAGAGTCTTTACCTGCCGTTCAACCATTTGTTCCGGGGTAGCCCGTTGCCTTTGTTCCTGAGCAAACGCTACAAATACAAACAGCGATAGAAATACTGACAAAATTGTTTTTCTCATGACTTTAATATTTAAGTTTTGTAGTTCTTAGATATAATCATGATACTCAGGTTTAATGAATGCCAGATTTTTTTTGATCACCCCAGGATATTATAACCAGCGGTTGGCCAGTTGCTGCCATTCATCATCGGTGGATACTGACGGGAAACCCGCACCAGCCCTTCGGTACCAGTACCCGGCATTCCATTCATCACCTTCTACCCGGTGCAGGTAAGCATGTAATAAATCATATTCTTTAACACCTTCTTTTGCCTGGGCTATTTCATGAGCTTCTTCCCAGTTGTCATTGGCCATATACCAGAGTGCCTCCAGTAAAGGGGAAATCCCGGCCGGTGGCATATCATCTGAAAGGGTTTTTCTGAATTCCGCAAGATTCATAATGTATTCCTTTATTTCATTTTAGACTAATCCCAGAGCTCTGTTTCGTACGAGCAGACAGGCACCTGATATCCCGGCTCTTTCACCCATTGTGGAAATCTTAAGCTGTGTGTCATTATTTACCAGGCTTAGCGAATATTTATTGATAGCCGTTTTAACCGGCAGCCATATATACTCTCCGGTGGCCATCAGCGATCCGCCCAGCACTACCAGCTCAGGGTTGAAAACGTTGATCAGTGCTGCGATGCCGCGGCCCAGATGCTCACCTATTTCAGCGATCAGTTCAATTGCCAGCACATCATCGTGATTGGCCGCGTCAATGATTTCTTCCATGTGAATATTTTCAGGGGCAAGTTTCCTTGAAACTGTCAGCAGAGATGATGACCCTGTGGCCAGTTTTTTCCGGAACATCTGCTCCAACGCCCAGCCTGAAGCCTGGGTTTCGAGGCAGCCTTTTTTACCGCACCGGCAGATAAGCTCATTGTCAAAAAACGGCATATGCCCGAATTCTCCCGCATAACCCGATTTACCATAGTACAGCTGACCGTTCATCAGCACCCCAACGGCAATACCATAATCCAGATTCAGAAAAAGTACATCCTTTTCATTTTCCACCACACCCATGCAAAACTCGCCGTAAGCCATAGCCCGGGAGTCGTTTTCCAGATAAACCGGGATACCGATCTGGTCTTCAACAATTTTGCTCAGGGGTTTTTCTTCGAAATAAAAATAACTGTAACTATTACCTGTCGCATAATTGATACGCCCGGATAAATTAATCCCGATTCCCTTTATCTTATCTTCCGGAATGCCGGACGTAGCAATGAACTGCTGAATGTTATTGCACAGATCGTCCAGAGACTGCTGTGTGTTATCCAGCATAAAGGGTAATTTTTCGGCGATTTTAACCAGATTTTTATCCAGATCCGAAAGGCCTATATTCAAATGATTCTGTTTGACATCCACACCGATGAAAAAGGCGGACTCCGGTGCTACACCATAAAGATTAGGGCGGCGGCCGCCTGTTGATTCAATTTTGCCATAGTCGCGTATATATTGTTCATCTATGAGTTCATTTACCAATAGTGTGATTTTAGGAACACTTATATTCAACTCTTTACTTAACTCAGGAATGGTGGTGTGGCCTTGATTGGCAAAATGGCTGAGTACTATTTTTTTAGGATCAGTCACTTCGCCGTTATTACTTGTTATTTTTAAAGGTCTGCTCATATTTCTTCCGCTGGTACTGTTTATGCCAAACTTACTAAGTTATTTTATTTCTTATGGTGATGGGGCATTAGTTTTTTAGTAATCGGGTAAGTTTACTGCATTTATTTGTAAAGTATTCACGGCATAGTATATACTAGTCTGACCGATCGGGTGTGTATTTCCGGAGATATATAAATGTACAAAAAGGTGATGATCTGTAATTCGTAACATTTCAGCAGGTATGAAAATCCGGAACAATGTCCTTTAAAATCCGGTATGATATTATCTAAATATAGTTGGTGGTATTGTGATATATTAAAAATATAATACTTATGTTTGCATAGGGAGTTATGCGTTGAATAACTGAAATTATTAACTATATTTACAACTCAATAAACGCTAATAAATTAATTTATATGGCAAGTTCTTTGGATAAAGAAAATAAGCTTAAAGCACTGCAAACCACACTGGATAAGCTGGATAAGACCTATGGAAAAGGAACTGTAATGCGCCTTAGTGATAGCAAGGTGCTGGATGTTCCTGTGATTTCTACAGGATCATTAGGTTTGGATCTTGCTCTGGGAATCGGAGGTGTACCAAGAGGAAGAGTTGTAGAAGTATACGGGCCTGAATCTTCAGGTAAAACCACACTGGCAATGCATTGTATAGCAGAAGCGCAGAAACAGGGAGGCCTGGCGGCTATTGTGGATGCAGAACACGCCTTCGATCGCGCTTATGCTGAGAAATTAGGAATTGATACACAGAATTTATTGATATCACAGCCGGATAGCGGTGAGCAGGCACTTGAAATCGCCGAACATCTGATCAGTAGCGGGGCGTTGGATATTATTGTCATTGACTCTGTGGCAGCGCTAGTGCCGCGCGCAGAGCTGGAAGGTGAAATGGGCGACAGTAAAATGGGGCTTCAGGCACGTCTGATGTCTCAGGCATTACGTAAACTGACGGGTGTAATCAATAAAACAGGATGCTGCTGTATATTTATTAACCAGCTGCGTGAAAAAATCGGCGTAATGTTCGGAAACCCTGAAACTACGACGGGTGGTAATGCGCTGAAATATTATGCTTCTGTTCGTCTGGATATCAGAAGAGTAGGGCAGATCAAAGAAAGTGCCGATAACATTCTGGGAAACCGGACCCGTGTTAAAGTGGTGAAAAACAAGCTGGCTCCTCCTTTCAAAGTGATCGAGTTTGATATTATGTACGGTGAAGGTATTTCCAAAGCCGGTGAAGTCCTGGATCTGGCAGTGGAACTGGAACTGATTAAAAAGTCAGGCTCCTGGTTTAGCTACGACAGTAACCGCCTGGGACAGGGAAGGGATGCCGTTAAACAGCTCATCAAGGACAATCCGGAATTGATGGAAGAGCTGGAGAATAAAATCCGTGCGAAAGTAGATGGCGATCCTGAAGTGCTGGTAGATACTTCTGAGTCAAATGTGCTGGATGAGGGTTCTCCTGAATAATTTCTTTTAAGTCAGTTAGAGAATGAGATGGCTGGTGTTTTCAGAACGCCAGCCATCTTTAGTTTCTGAATCTCATGACCAGCTTTTCAAAATCGCTGAAGACCTGACGGTAGATCTGATGCCGGTCTTCATCAGGATAAAACCGCTCTTTTTCCTGATGAAACAAAGAGGCGTCCTCGTAATGACTGATATGCCCGAGTGCCCTGAACCCCATAATAACAGCCCCAATGGCCGCCGCCTCTTTTGACTCGTTAAGAATAACCGGCTTTCCGAAAATATCAGCAAGCATTTGTACCCAAAGCTTATTTTCTGCAAAACCGCCATTAGCATAAATAACATCAACAGCATGCTGCTGTTCAATCTGATGACAGATCATATACAGATTAAGAAGAATACCTTCCTGGACAGCCCGCATCATGTGGGCACGTGTATGGGTAATGTCCAGTCCGGCAAATCCTCCCCGGATTGACGCATCCCAGAGCGGGGCGCGTTCCCCAAAAAGATAAGGCATAAATAACAGGTGCTCTGACCCGGGTTGGATAGCCGCAACCTGTCGGGTTACTTCCTGAATGTTTTCATCAGGGAATAAAATATCCAAAGCCCAGTAAAATACTTTTCCTCCGCTGTTGGATCCTCCTCCGGATATGTAGGTTTCTTCATCAAGCAAATAACAAAATGTGCTGCCGTCGGTTGCGGTAAAAGGTTGATGGATACCCACTCTTACAGCTGCACTTGTGCCGATCGTCATAGCCATCTTTCCTCCGGATAAGGCACCCGCACCCAGGTTAGCCAGACAGCCATCGCTTGCGCCGGGAATAATATAAGTGGTGTCAGGGACATATCCGTTCTGATGAAGCACCGGAATCATAGTCAGCGGAGAAACAGGTAGCGGTAATTGTTCTTCTGTAATTCCGGTGAGCGACAATGCTGCCTCGTCCCATTTTTTAGTATGGATATTAAATAATCCGGTGGCTGACGCAATTGAGTAATCGGTGATCCATTGTCCTGTAAGGTGGTACATGACAAACGCTTTGATCCCGACGTATTTATACTCCTTTTTTATCAGTTCCGGATGGATTTCTTTCATCCACAAGAGCTTACATAACGGACTCATGGGGTGTACCGGTGTCCCTGTATTATGGTAAAGCCTGCGACCGGCATCGTTACTTCTGAGCTGACCGGCCTGATGCCGGCTGCGGCTATCGGCCCATATCATGAGCGGAGTAACCGGTTTCCCTTCCTGGTCTGTCACCATCAGACTGTGCATGGCAGCACTGAAGACAATGCCTTCAGGCTGGCCTGAAGAAGCATTGTCCCGGATAACACTCCGGATACATTCCAATGTGGCTTTACAGATTTCTGCCGGATCCTGCTCGTGCCAGTCGGGATGAGGGTGAAACATGGTATATTCCCGGTTGGATGATGCTATAATTTCCCCGTCCAGATTAATTGCAAGTGCTTTTACACTGGTAGTTCCGATATCACATCCGATGAGATAAGGCATATATGAAGGTTTTAAAAGATCCGGTTTTGTTTATCCCAAAGCTACTATTTACCGGCCTGATAGAAAAATTGCAATAGCTTTCCTTTATAAAACTGTTTAATATATTAAGTTTATATAGTATGTTATTTGAAATGGTACCGGTTATTCAGGTATCACTACCCGCCTAAAACAGGCAATGAAATTAATATAAGAGCTGATACAAAATCGTTTAAAATTCTTATTAACTTGACTAAATAATAAAAATTACTAACCTATGTTTAAAAAGATACTGTCGGGTCCTTTGTTTTTGGGTGTATTCTTTCTGATTTGGGCCGGGATCTCATTACCATCGCCGGCTCAGTCTTCCAAACGACCGAATGTGGTTTTCATTTTGTCGGACGATCATGCCTATCAGACCATGAGCACCTATAATCAACAGCTTGCCGTGACACCCAATATCGACCGTATTGCAAATGAAGGCGCCCGTTTTGATAATTTCTTTGTTACCAATTCCATTTGCGGTCCAAGCCGTGCTACTTTGCTGACCGGAAAATACAGTCATAAAAACGGCTTCAAAACGAATAGCGGGAAAGTGCTTTTTGATAGCACGCAGGATACTTTTGCTACCTTGCTGGCGGGGAATAACTACCAGACTGCCTGGGTGGGGAAGTGGCATCTGCATAGCTTACCCAAAGGATTTGATTTCTGGAAAATCCTGCCTGATCAGGGTAGTTATTATAATCCGGATTTTATTACTCAGCAGAATGATACCGTTCATTATGAAGGATATATTTCCGATTTGATTACTGAATTTTCACTCGACTGGCTGAACAAGCGGGATAAAGACAAACCTTTTGTGCTGGTAGTCGGAGAAAAGGCAACACACCGTTCCTGGCTTCCTGACCTGCAGGACCTGGGTGCATACGACGATGTCAATTTTCCTGTCCCCGCGACTTTCTATGATGCCTATGATACACGTATAGCGGCTTTGAACCAGGATATGACCATAGATAAGACACTCCGGATCAAAGAAGACCTGAAGGTGGATGTTGATTATACAAAGGATTGGGATTATAAACGGTTTACTCCAGAACAGCTGAAGATCTTTAAGGGGTACTATCAGGATAAAATAAGCAAGGAATTTCATGAGAAAAACCTGACCGGCAAAGCGCTGATCGAATGGAAATACCAACGTTATCTGAAAGATTATCTGGCCACGGCGCGTTCGATGGACAGAAATATCGGAAAAATACTGGACTATCTGGATAAACAGGGGCTGACTGAAAATACGGTTGTCGTGTATACTTCCGATCAGGGATTTTATATGGGTGAGCACGGATGGTTTGATAAACGGTTCATGTATGAGGAGTCTATGCGCACCGGAATGGTAATGCGTTATCCGGGTGTGATTAAGCCGGGTACTGTCGTGAAGCAAATGGGGACGAATATTGACTGGGCACCTACAATTCTGGATATTACCGGTGTTACCCCACCCGCTGCTATTCAGGGAGAATCATTACTACCTTTCGTGAAAGCACCAGCAGGAACGAAAACCCGTGATTTGTATTATCATTATTACGAATATCCCGAGCCACACAGGGTGGCACCCCATTTTGGGATTCGCTCGGAACGTTATAAACTCATCAGGTTTTATGGCCCTGAGAAGTACTGGGAATTTTTTGATCTGGAGGCTGATCCCACAGAGCTGAACAATGTATACGGACAGAAAAAGTATCAAAGACTGATTGCAGATCATAAAGACCGGCTTAAAAAACTGATTAATCAGTATGAAGACGAGGAAGCTGCCGCTCTATTGGAGTAGCTTTTGGTTTTGAAAAGTGTATCAGAAAGCCTTAAACAACTTTTTAATGGTTTAAGGCTTTCTGCCTTTATATCAGTTAATGGCCTTAAAAGCCTGGTCGAGGTCAGCAATCAGATCCTGAATATTTTCAATACCTACTGAAATCCTCAGCGTTCCATTGTTGATTCCTATTTGCTGTTGTTTATCGGGAAAATCTTTGATGCCCCACATACTGGCCGGATGCACAATCAGAGATTCCACACCGCCCAGGCTGGTAGCATTAGCAAAGATGCGGACATGATTCAGTACCGTCTGGGCGTTCTCAAGTTGTTTTTCCGGGGTTTCACCTGTCACCTCCATGCATAACATCCCCGAGAAGCCTTTCATTTGTTTTTTTGCCAGTTCATATTGCGGGTGAGAAGGGAGTCCGCAATAGATTACATTACGGACCTGAGGATGTTGCTCCAGCCATACCGCCAGTTCTGAGGCATTCTGATTAATCTGGTTCATCCTGAGTGATAACGTTCTGAGGCCCTTCAGCAGCAGCCATGAGTCAAATGAGCTGAGGGATGCACCCAGGATCAGCATTCTTCTCCATATTTTTGTGATCCATTCGTGGCTTGCACATACAGCACCGGCCGTCAGGTCACTATGGCCACCCAGGTATTTGGTCGCACTGTGTACTACAATGTCAATGCCGTAATCGTGCGGGCGCTGGTTAAGCGGACTGGCAAAAGTATTGTCACACATCGTCGTAATACCATGTTTCTTCCCTAGTTGCCCCACAAATTCCAGATCTGTTAATGTAAGGATCGGATTGGAAGGTGTTTCAAGGTAAATCAGACGGGTATTGGGGCGTAATGCGTTTTCAAAAGACTGGTTATCAGACTGTTCAACTATCGATACCTCGATGCCAAAGGCCGGCAGCAGGTCATGAAACAGCTGATTGGCAGCTGCATAATGGGAACGCTGCACAATTACGTGATCGCCCTGCCTGACCACCGCCAGCACAGCCGTGCTGATGGCACCCATACCCGATGAAGCCAGTAAGGCGCTTTCGGTTCCTTCCAATGAAGCCAGGATTGCAATAACCTGGCTGTGAACAGGGTTGCCATACCGGTGATAAAACCACGGTGAATTGGTCGTATTGGCCAGTTTTATATAATCATCGGCGTTGTCAGGAGCAAAATAAGTGGAAGTCTGGAAGATGGGAGGAGTGACGGAAGGGGTGATATTAAATTCTTTCCCTGTATGTATCAGCTTGGTTTCGGTCTGTTCCATAATGAATGCATATTTAATTGGCATTGCTAAATTAATTGTATTTAACCGGTTTTTGGTTTTTGCGGAAGTATGATTTTGAAAGAAGGAAAGATTACCTTTTATAAATCATAATTTTAATAGTAAAAGGAACAGCCGTGAGTCTGAAATAATCAGCCTTTACCTGTTGATTTACCCAGAAAACGCTTTCCTGTTTCTTCTGAATTGAGTAATATTGGAAAACGGATAACAGAGTCTGTTTAAGGAATACGGAAATGAAAAAAAAACTGGGAATTTTTAGTGTTCTAATCTTTATGCTTGCAGGGTGTCAGCCAAAGAAGCAAGTGATACAGGCACCCAATATTATTTTCATTATCGGAGATGACATCAGCTGGGAAGATATAGGTGCATACGGGCATCCGGCTATCCGCACACCCCATATTGATCAGCTTGCAAAAGACGGATTGCTGTTTAATAATATGTTTCTTACGGCAAGCTCTTGCAGTCCAAGCCGTACCAGTATTCTGACCGGGCGATACCCTCATAATACCGGTGCCGCTGAACTGCATACCCCGTTACCTGATCATCTGGCTTATTTCCCTGAATTGCTCAAAGAAAAAGGTTATTTTACTGCTCTGGCCGGCAAATGGCACGAAGGCGAAAATACAAGGAGAGCATACGACACCTTGCTGGTTGACAAAGCACTCAATGGAGAAGGAGGGGAGGCCCAGTGGCTCCATCTTCTGCAGTCAAGGCCTAAGGAGAAACCTTTTTTCTTTTGGCTGGCTCCCTATGATGCACACAGGGGATGGTCTGCAAATGAAGAATTTGATAAGCCATATAAGCCGGGGGAGGTGGTTGTACCTGCTCATTTGAAAGATGATGCCGAAACCCGGAAAGACCTTGCCCTGTACTATAATGAAATTACACGGCTGGATGACTATATAGGCCGGTTACTAACAGAACTGGAAGCGCAGGGGATAGCTGATAATACGATTATTATTTTTACGGCAGACAATGCCCGGGCTTTTCCGGGGAATAAAACCCGGCTGCTGGACAGGGGATTGAAAACGCCTTTTGTGATTAAATGGCCGAAGGGAATTACAGAGAAGGGAAAACAGGTTGATGCGCTGGTGAGTGCAGTTGATATTGCACCTACACTGCTCAAACTGGCGAAAGTAGATGGCGTAAGCAGTGTACAGGGGGTGAGTTTTGATCAGCTGCTGATGAATCCGGCAGCTACTTTCCGGAAATATGTTTTCGGGGAACACAACTGGCATGATTACGAGGCTTATGAGCGTTCGGTGCGTACCAAAGATCATTTGTACATCTTGAATAAACGCCCTTTACTGATTAATGACGGACCCATTGACGCTAACCAGAGCCCGTCTGCACTTGCTTTGAAAAAAGGCAGAGCTGACAGTACCCTTACGCCTTTACAGGGAGAGGTCTTCCTTTTACCGAGACCTGCTGAAGAATTTTACGTGATGGCGACAGATTCACTTCAGGAGCAAAACAGAATTGCAGATTCTACCTATACTGAAACCGTTGATCAGCTTCGGTCAGTGTTGTCGCAGTGGCAGCTTGCCACGGGAGATACAATGCCTGATTCGTTAACGACCGACTGGTATCATCGTGAAGACGGCAGTGCCCTCCCATCCAAAGGTGCGCGGGGAGAAATGCCGGGAGCTGCCAAAAATGCAGCAAGGAACAATAACAAAGGGCCTTTCTGAAATTAAGATTGTAAGCCGTTTGGCAGGAGGGTATTGTTCAGATAGCTTCTCCAGGTGATACTTCCGTATTTATTGTCGGAGGCAAGGTTAATTCCGGTAGTAAACAAACTGAAAAAGGCATTGGGCGGTGGAATTGGTTCCATTGAAGATGTTCTTTTGCTTACTTCAAGATAAATAGTGACCATTTCTTCCAGTTTCAGTATTTCAGGCCCGGCAATAGTAAAGGTATTACCAGGAGAAAAATGCACTGTAATGTCAGCGATTTTACGGACAATATCTCTTTTATCAATGGATTGAAAACTTAGTCCTTCAGGGACCTGAACGGTTACACCATTATCCAGTGGCTGAATGATTCTATGCAATACCAGATCATGAAACTGTGCAGCCCTGAGGATTACCCAGGGGTGAGAAGAAGCAGAAATCAGTTTTTCAGCTGCCCGTTTATATTGATAATAAGCATAATCGGTTTGGTCAACCCCTGCAATTGAGACGTAAATCAGACGCGTTTCAACATAAGGCGATAACCACCTTAACAGATTGTCAGTGCCTTTTATGTCGGTTAATCCGGCATTGGACGGATTGCTGGCACAGTGTATTACTGTATTGAAATGAACGGTATTGTGTGGAAGACTGGAAAGATCCGTCAGATCTCCCTGCACAATTCTGACATGTTGTGATGAAAATAACGTTCTGTTTGAGCTTAATACTGAAACATCGTATCCGTTACTGATTAGCAGCCTGACCACTTCCTGACCCAAAGTACCAGTACCACCTGTGACAAGAATCCGTTGCATGGGTATTATTTGATTTTAAGAGATAGTCTCCGGTTTTGAAAGAATTGATCAATATACCAAATATAGCTCTGGTTTCTTATTTGTATTATTTAAGCAGGATAATTACTTACGAAAAAACGAATATCACTATCATATAAAGCGACATGATAATGATACTAAGCCAGATCATTTTTATGATATATCTGATATTTTGACGGTTTTTATCATCTTTTTTCATCCTTTTTGAAATTACATATAAATCAACAAAATGGATCAGGATGGCGCAGGTAATAAATCCGTAACTCAGAAAAAGGATTTTAGAAGAATGGCTGTATTGAAAAAGTATAAATAATATACCTGTGGCAACTAATGAAATAATAACCTTCTGTCTGCTCGATTGGATATGTCTTTCTGTACTCATCAGAGAAATGGTAATTGTAATATTATATCGTGTGTGAATTGGGACGATAAAATACAGTACAGGTAACTTTTTTGACAATATAATGATTTGCTTTTTATTCTGTGTACGATTGGTTGTGTAGAATTTTAGTGTAATTAAATGTCTTTGCAACCAATTTTGATATTGTTTCTTTAATCATATTCGATCATGAGGAATACAAATAGTACGAGAAATGTTGTATCCCCTTTGCTGATAGGATATATAGAATAAATCTTCAATGAGAAGGAAGATGAGGGGCGTCGGAATGGTTGCTTTTTATGGACGCAAACCAAAAATGAATTTCCTTCAACATTCACCATTCTTCTTTTCGGGTATCATCATTACAGGACATTGTGCCATTTGATACAAGATTGATAATATCTGTTACGTCAATGATACCAACCGCTTACTGAAAAAGCTGAACTTTGGGTGTTCTGAATGCAGTGTTTTTCCAGGCCTGGGTTTGTAAACCGGATGCCCCGGAAGGAAGGGAGAAGACCTGCCGGAGATAAACAGGATACGATGAGATGCTGTATGTGATTTTTAATCAGCGTATGTTAAAGAGGTCTTAATCGAATTAGGAATAGAGGAAAGCCTGGGGCGTGTTTGGGTTATTGCGGTTTCTGCAGAGACTAATGGGTAATGAATTTGATCCTGTGGTTGTACTGTATTCATAAAAATAGATTTGACGGCTCCGGGGTAAATGGTAATTCCATATCATTTTGCATAAACCGGGATGGTGAATAAGCTTAATGTAGCAGCAGGATCAACCGGAACTTTAGAGAAAAATATAAAAGACATGATAAAATTAAAAGTGATTATTTGCCTGATGATGGTAATGAGGATGCCTGACTTCCGCGTACAGGCCCGTGTAATTGACCCGTTAAATACTATCGGAATAAAACAGACAGAAGCCAACGCAAAAATGGCGACCGGCCAGGCGGATATTGCTGAAACCTGCTTTGTCGGAACGATCGTTATAGCAAGCCAGGCTGACGTCGATAATTACATTACCAATTATGGCGGATGTACAGACATGAGAGGTAGTATCCAGATTTCCAATGTGACAGATCTTTCATTTCTGAATAACCTGACTTCACTGGACGGAAGCCTGCAAATTAAGGATAGCCCTTCCCTGACAAGTCTTGACGGACTTCAGAATCTTATATCGGTAGGGGCGCATTTAAGAATAAATAATGTCGGCATCGTTAATCTGAACGGACTGGAGCAACTGACACGGATTGGTGGAGGATTTCACCTTATTGAATTACCGCAGCTGAACTCTCTTTCAGGGCTGTCTTCTCTTGGCTTTGCAAACGCAATTGAGATTAATAACAATCCTGTTCTGACCAGTATTAACAGCCTTCAGAATCTAACCTCCGTGGGTGTATATATTGAGATCCATGAGAATCCGTCCCTGACAAGCCTTAATGGCTTTCAGCGCCTGGCTTCGGTGGGGCAAAGCCTGTATGGGGAGATACATAACCTGAAAATCCATGGCAGTCCTTTGTTGGCGGATATCGATGAATTTCAGAATCTGGTATCGGTAAGCGGTGACGTGTCATTTCACAATCTGGGGATATCCGACCTGGATGGTCTGGCAAGCCTGACACACATCGGAAGAGGGTTATATCTTGACAGATTACCGGCACTGATCTCCGTATCCGGGCTGTCTTCGGTTACTACTGTAAGTTCAATATGGATCAATGACATACCGCTTCTGACCAGTCTCAATGGCTTTCAGAGTCTGACTGGCATAGATGGAGATTTACAGATTCATGAAGGTGCTGTTCTGGCAGATGTAACCGGCCTTCTGAATCTGGTTTCGGTAGGAGGCGGCCTGTCATTATACAATCTGGGGCTCACCAGTCTGAACGGGCTGGGGCAGTTGGAAAGTATCGGTGCCGGGCTTTCTATCGAACGATTGCCACTGCTGACATCATTGGAAGGGCTGGCTGTGCTGGATACAATCGGGACCTTTGTCAATGTTGTACATAATGCCGCGCTGACCGCATGTGTAGTGGAGGTTTTTTGTGAAATGCTGGCAAATATACCCGGACAGATCAACTTTGTCGGTAATGCGACCGGATGTGCCACCAATGGGGAAGTTATGGACGCGTGCAGCGGGCTTCCGGTTTCGCTTGTCAGCTTCGGGGTGAGACTGGAAGGCCATATCGCACATCTCAGCTGGGAGACAACCTCAGAAACAAACAGCGGATATTTCGAGGTACAGCATACGACAGATGTCAGAAACTGGGATATCCTTGGCAGGGTAATGTCGGTGGGAGAGAGTACCGTCTTACGGAATTACACGTTTTCCCACACCGCCCTGTCTGACGGTATCCATTATTATCGCCTGAAAATGGTAGACAAGGACGGCTCATTTGAGTACAGTCCGGTAAAAAGCCTGTCGTTGCAACGAGTAGGGGGGCTGGTAGCCTGGCCTAATCCGGCTACTGACCGGCTCAGGCTGAAACGCGCGGAGGATATTGACCGGCTGGAGCTATCAGACGCAACCGGTACTCATGTATTTATTGTTGACAGCGTTCCAGGCGATGGGATTGATTTAAGCCGTTTCTCATCCGGGGTATACACAATAAGAGTGGTCATGAATGACGGGTCCCGGTTCTCTGAAAAGATTGTAATTATAAAATAAAGGCCTGAGATCGGATTTATTTTCCCGGGAAATTTTATAGCGAAT
>JBEBXQ010000072.1:0-24954 GCA_040391535.1 Telluribacter sp.
CTTTTAACATTTTTATAAATCAGCGGGGTTTCGATATTTTCAAAAACCGTAAGCTCATCAATCAGGTGATAGGCCTGAAAAACAAACCCGATCTTCGATTTATACAAAGCTGAGCGTTCTTTTTCTTTCATTTTCAGCACGTCCTGTTCAAAAAGGTTGTAGCTTCCTTCATTGGGTATATCCAGCATACCCATAATATGAAGAAGCGTCGATTTACCGGAACCGGACGGCCCCATAATCGATACGAAATCTCCCTGCCCTATCTGAAGGTTTATATCTTTCAAAACAAAGGTGCGGTTACCGCCTGTTTCGTACCACTTGAAGAGGTTATTAATCTGTATCATTTTCCGGATTGTTTTTTAGCTATCAGCGTTGTGTTATTTTTATCAAATGTACCAATATCATTTTCACACAATTCGTACCACAATTCAATATATTGATTATCAGCACATTAAAAACAAACCACCTGTTCATAAGCGGACAAAAGTGTACGGATATGAACAGGTGGTGACATGATTTCATTGTAGTGATTTGATTTGTGAATTCCGGAACCTCCACTTAAACCAATCATAGTAAATACGACAATCTCCATAATAAGGGTTAAATGAACAATCCATTATTGAGCAAATAAAAATAATTACAAAATACTGGCTTACTTCTATACCGACTTTTATTACTTTCAATAATAAGAAACAAAAATGGCTCGTCTGGAGAGCAAATCTGTCTTCGACCGGGCTTGCATTCAAAAATTGAATAATTTAGCGAAAAGAGATTTCTTATCCGAATCACCACATAAATGCCCATATGAATAAGCAATTTGTTATTTGCGGTGCTGGTATCGCCGGACTTACCACTGCTGTTGCCCTCCATCAGAAAGGAATTTACCCGCTTGTTTTTGAAGCAGCACCTGCCATTTCGCCCGTTGGAGCAGGACTCGGGCTGGCGGCCAATGCCATCAAAGCATTTAAAGCAATAGGGCTTGACCAGCAGGTAATCAGTGCAGGTCAGTTTCTGAATGCAATGAATATTTATGACCATCATGGAAAAATGCTTACCCGTACTGATTCCCGGAAAATCAGCGAAAAATACGGTCAGGATAATTTCTGTATCCATAGAGCGGATTTACATAAGCTGCTGCTTTCTCAGATTGATCCTGACTATATACAAACCCATAAAAAGCTGGAAAAACCGGAACAATCCGGTTCGTCAATGATATTGAATTTTACGGACGGTACTTCCTTCAAGACCGATTACCTGATCGCTGCTGATGGAATAAATTCAGTCGTCCGGCAGCATCTGTTACCTGAAATTGCGCCACGTTATGCCGGCTACACCTGTTGGAGGGCCGTTATAGAAAACCCTCTTCCCGGCTATACTGACGCAGCTGAATACTGGGGACCGGCCGGCAGGTTCGGCCTTGTGCCGCTGAAAGACCATCAGCTTTACTGGTTTTGTTGCATCAATGCTACCCGTAATAATCCCGCCATGAAGCAAATGACTTCCCAAAAACTATTAGCTCACTTCAGTAATTATCCTTCTGAAATCATTCAGGTTTTAGAACACTCAGCCAATGCATCACTGATATGGGGAGATATCACCGATCTGCCATTACTGAAAAACTACGCTTTTGGTAATACAGTACTCATCGGAGATGCCGCGCATGCTACTACACCCAATATGGGGCAGGGTGCCTGCCAGGCGATTGAGGACGCAGTAGTGCTGGCTCAGGAGATTTCCAAAGCAGATGACCCTGCGGCAGCCTTTAAGGCGTTTGAAAAAAGAAGAATGAAACGGACCCAGGAAATTGTACGGAATTCAGCAACACTGGGAAAGGTTGCGCAATGGGAAAACCGCATGCTGATCAGCATCAGGAATGGATTATTCAGTATTTTACCTGAAAAATTCAATGAAATACAGCTGCAGAAACTTTACAATGTTGATTTTGAGAGCTGATTTTCAGAGGGTGCCCCTAAGCAATAATCACCTGAATACCCAAATCTTCCAGAGCTGCAATAGCGTCTTTGGGAGCTTTACTGTCCGTGATGATATACTGAACATCTTCAAAATCACAAATTTTAGCAATTCCTCTCTTTCCGAATTTGGTATGATCAGCCAGAATGGCCAGTGACTGAGCCGTTCTGATCATCTTCTGATTCAGACCAGCCTCCGTCAGGTTACTGATCGAGAATCCGAAATCAGGGTCAATACCATCCACACCCAGGAACAAAATCCCGCAGGAAATGGAATTAAGCATATATTCGGCAAAAGTGCCGGCTACGGATGATGAATTTTCCCTGAGTAACCCGCCCAGCTGTAACACCTCCACTTTGGGCCGGTTTGATAACTCCAAAGCTACTTTCAAAGCGGGTGTTATGACGGTAATCTGTCGTGATGGATATAAATATCGCGTCACTTCAAAAACAGTAGTTCCGGATCCGATCATCACCGCGTCATGGTTTCTGATGAGCTCAGTAGCAGCTTTTCCGATCAGTTCCTTTTCATGAGCGTTGATAAACTGCTTTTCATTGATCGGTCGTTCCAGCGCATATGGATTATGAAGCGATCCACCACCATGGGTACGGTGCAGCAGGTTCTTATCCTCCAGCATCTTTAAATCTTTACGGATGGTAACGCCCGATACCTGCATAAAATCCGACAGTTCCTGAATACTGACCGTTCCTTTCCGTTGCAATTCCTGAAGAATGTACTGATGCCTTTCTGTAATGTTCATACCGGATGAATGAAATATTTTGAAAGCAATGATACTATAATTTTCACAAAACCTGAAACGAATAAGATTAAATACATTTCAAAAAATAATTCATTAATTTAATAATCAGCAATTTATATATTAAAACAAAATTCAATATATTTATTTATGAACTTTAATTTACTTTCTTTTTATTTCAATTTATTTGTTTTGTAAAATTTAAATTTATTCATTTGCCTCCACAAAACCTGATAAATTCCTTTTTATATAAAAATAATACATCCTTTTCCGATATTCATTTATTCTAAATTCCTTAACCTTATATGTTACAACTTGAGAAATCAGGCATTCCCCGCCATCTGGCCTGGGGTTATTTCGGTATACTTATTTTCATGATGGGTGATGGGGTCGAACAGGGCTGGTTAAGTCCTTATCTGCTTGAACACGGCATGACCATCCAGCAATCCGCTTCCTTATTTACTGTTTATGGGGTTACCATTGCTATTTCATCATGGTTTTCAGGAGTACTTGCAGAAACATATACTCCCAAGCTCACCATGGCACTGGGATTATTGCTTTATATCATCGGTACCATTGGCTTTGTGGGTATCGGAATGGAGCAGTTAAATTACCCTGCCATGCTGATTACCTATGCCATCCGGGGCTTTGGGTACCCCCTGTTTGCGTATTCGTTTCTTGTCTGGATCACTTATCGCACCGAAAAAAGTCAGCTTGGCCGCGCTGTTGGTTGGTTCTGGTTTGTATTCACAGGTGGACTCAATGTTTTGGGAGCCTATTATTCCAGCTGGGCCATTGGCAGCATCGGATATCAGAACACGCTCTGGAGCTCTATTTTATGGGTTTCCATCGGTGCGTTTTTTGCACTGGTGCTGAATAAAGATAAATTCCTGACGGGAAAAACCCAAGAAGCAGGGTCTCAGCATAAGCTTTCAGAATTACTGAAAGGTATTACCATTGTCAAAAAAGAACCTAAGGTAGGCATAGGTGGCATTGTCCGGATTATTAATACCACGGCACAGTTCGCATTTCCCGTGTTCCTTCCTATGTATATGGCCGAATTCGGTTTTTCAACCAAAGAATGGCTGCAGATCTGGGGGACAATTTTTACCAGCAATATTATTTTCAACCTGATGTTCGGTTTTGTAGGTGACCGGCTCGGATGGCAGAATACCATCATGTGGTTCGGAGGCGTAGGATGTGCCGTATCAACGCTGCTTTTCTACTATTCTCCGGTCTGGTTTGACGGCAGCTACTGGCTTGTAATGCTCAGCGGAGTAATATGGGGTGGTCTGCTTGCCGGTTATGTACCTCTTTCGGCACTGGTTCCTTCTCTTGTAAAAGAAGAAAAAGGCGCTGCCATTTCCATTCTGAATCTCGGAGCGGGATTACCTGTTTTCATCGGTCCGGCAATCGTGGGACTTACAATTGGCAGTATCGGAAGCGAAGGAGTCGTATGGATTCTGGCCGGATTATACCTGATCAGCGCTGTACTGACCCGATTTATTACCTTACCCGAAGAAGAACCTCTGCAGCCGGTATCAGGACTGGCAAACTGAAATCTTACAAGTCAATAACATTAAACAATAATGACCAGAATATTAATTACTGCTCCCTATTATCAGGCAGCGCAGGACGTACTGAAAGCACAATTCGGAGAAATCATTTATAAACCCTGGAAAGACCACGGGCACGGTTACCGGCCTGATGAACTGATTGCCCTGCTCAGAGAAACAAAGGCAGAAGCACTGATTACAGAACATGATGAAGTAACCGCAGAGGTGATCGAGGCTTACCCGGATTTGAAATTCATAGGGGTTTGCCGGGGAACGCCTTCCAATGTAGCCGTGGAAACGGCCACCCGAAAAGGTATTCCGGTATTCAATACACCTGCACGTAACGCCCAGGCCGTAGCAGAAATGTTTATTGCCAACCTGATTAACCTGATGCGCAATACATTTGCCGGTGTTGAATGGCTGGAAAGCGAAAAATGGGAAGCGGGCGCGCATACTTCCTATCTCCAGTTTAAAGGCAACGAGATCGCCGGAAAAACCATTGGCATGGTGGGTTTTGGTGCAACCGGACAAACGATCGCGAACCTGGTCAGGCATTTTCCGGCCAGGATCAAATACTACGATCCCTATACCACACACGAAGACACGGCATTTGAAAAAGTCTCGGTTGAGGACATTTTTGCTGAGTGCGATGTAGTTTCCGTCCATCTGCCGGTAACCGGTGAAACCAGGGGATTGATTGGTCACGAACTGATCAGCCTGATGCAGCCTCATGCCATTTTTGTCAACACGGCGCGGGCCGCGGTGGTACAGCGTGAGGCACTGCTGGATGCCCTTGAAAATAACCGGATAAGGGGGGCTATTCTGGATGTATTCGATCATGAGCCACCGGATGAAACAGACTACAAACTGATCCATCACCCGAATGTGCTGGCGACACCCCATATTGCCGGGGCAACTTTTGAGGTAGAGGATCACCATGCCGATATTCTCAATACAGCATTACACCGGTTTTATGCTGACAGGGATAAATCTGTAAAGCAACTGGTCAACAGAACCGTGGTCCAATAACGCTAAACATCACATCAATGCCTGAAAACAAAAAGTATTTGGTTATCGATATCGGCACGGGAAATGTCAGAGTAGCAGTCACTGATACGACAGGACACATACTGTCCATTGCCAGTGACGATGTGAAGTACCATACCGACAAAGCTTATCCGGATTCCATTTATTTTGATCCGGAACTACTCTGGACACAGATTCTATCTTTGGCCCGGCAGGTGATCGAACCGGGATACGCGGCTGATATTGTAGCGGTAACGTCCTCCAGTCAGCGCGAAGGGATTGTGGTGATTGACAAAGATGGAGCTTCATTGCTTGGAATGCCGAACATCGATCATCGCGGAAGGGAATACGAGCATATTCTTCAGGACAAAAACCGTGTTTATCAATTAACCGGACGCTACCCTACTTCGCTGTTTTCGGCCCTGAAGCTGACAGGACTGAAAGAAAAACGTCCTGAAATAGCCGGCAAGATAGCGAAAGTACTCAGCATAAGCGACTGGGCTCTTTTTCAGGTTTCAGGGGTGACAGGATATGAACATTCACAGGCATCGGAAACCTTGTTATATGATGTAGAAAAAAAATGCTGGTCGGATGAGCTCTGCCATTACTTCGGAATTTCACCGGCAATCCTGCCCCCGCTGGTTGATTCGGGTACCATTTATGGCACCATCGCCAGTCGGTTTGCACAGGGGCTTGGGTTATACCCGGCGACAAAAGCAATCGTGGGCGGGGCCGACACCCAACTGGCCGTTGAAAGCACTTTACCTTTGCAGGATGATGTTGTACTGGTTTCAGGAACCACTACTCCGGTTATCAAAATCGTCAGCCGGTATATAACGGATGATCAGCAGCGAACCTGGACCAACAGTCACACAACCCACGGGTATTACATACTGGAAACCAATGCAGGAGTTACGGGATTAAATTACCAGCGTTTCAAGACTATTTTTTACCCGAATGAAGACTATGACGTAATGGAGCAGGAAGTACTGAAAGTAATGCAGTCCCCTCCTCAATGCTATGCCGCTTTAGGGTCTTTACTTGCAGATGAAAAACAGCCCTTACTGAAAGGCGGATTTATATTTCATACGCCCCTGTCACATGCCCTGGTACGTGGACATTTTACTTTCGCACTCCTTTGGGATATCGCATGCAGTATTTATGAAAACTACAAAAGCCTGGCAGAAGTTACGCCTTGCGGGAAAAACTATGTCTGGGCATGCGGCGGCGGGGCACAAAGTCGCGTATTGCAGCAAATGCTCGCGAATTTATTGAATAAAGAAATCAGAATACGGGAAAATTACCGGCAGGCCACCGTAGTTGGAGGCACAGTCATCTGTAACAGAGCTTTGGGTATACCCCATGCAACCGGACAACCCTTTTTCTGCCTCTCACCTGATTCCCGGTGGGATACTGGTAAATGGTATGAGTCATGGAAAACAAACCGCCAAACCCTTAAAAGCTTTTCGGCATCATGACCGCACATTTTATTGGAATTGATGTGGGAACACAGGGTGTGAGGGTGATCCTGGTAAGTCAAAACGGTGCTATTGCTGACAGCAGAGAAAGAAAAACCGCACTTACCGGTCACTACCGTACAGAACAGTCACCCGATGAATGGTGGAGTGCCGTTCTTGAATGTCTCCGGGAGTTAATAGCAGCTCTGCCAGACGACTTTGACAGGCAATCCATTAAAGCCGTTTCCGTAACTTCTACTTCAGGGACTGTGATTCCGCTCGATGCCGGGAATAACCCGATCCATAAAGCGCTGATGTATAGCGACACCCGGGCGGAAGAAGAAGGAAAACTCTGCCGGCAGACCGCAATAACGCATAATCCGGAAGGATATACTGCTTTTAATTCATCAAGCGGACTTTCAAAAATGGTTTGGTATACCCGTCATTTCCCTGAAAAAACAGCGGATATTCATACCTGGGTACATGCTGCTGATTTCATCACCGGCAAATTGTCAGGCAATTACCGCACAACCGATTACACCAATGCCCTGAAATCGGGCTATGATATTACACGTAATGCATGGCCGGCCTATATTTATGAAAAACTGCCGGTTCGTAAAGAATGGCTGCAGGAAGTAGTTCCATCAGGCACACCAGCAGGCAGACTAACCCCTGAACTTTCACAATTATTACATCTTCCGGCTATTCAGGTAGTGGCGGGGATGACAGACGGATGTGCTTCGCAGGTCGCTTCAGGTGCCGTGAATCCCGGTGACTGGAATACCACTATCGGTACTACGCTCGTCATTAAAGGTGTGACCAGAAATGAAATCAGAGATCCTGAAGGAAGGCTTTACTGCCACAGACATCCGGAAGGATATTGGATGCCCGGCGGTGCCAGCAATACCGGCGCCGACTGGATTTCAGCTGACTTTGGGAATGATGATTTAGATAAATTAAACATTGCAGCTGAGGCCCTTGCCCCTACCGGTTTTATTGTCTATCCGCTTAAACAGAAAGGAGAAAGGTTTCCCTTTATTTCCGGCATTGCCCGTGGATTTGCAGATGAGGATATCCCCGACGCTGAAACACTTTTTACAGCAGGTATGGAAGGTGTAGGCTTTATTGAAAGGTTGTCTTTTGAGCTGGTGGAACAGCTTTCAGGCGAAAAACCGGCTGCGGTATACACGGCAGGCGGAGGAAGTAACAGCGATACATGGCTGAAAATCAGGGCTAATATCCTTAATTGTCCGGTTTACAGAATGTCCAATACTTCAGGAGCATTAGGTGCTGCGATTCTGGCTGCTTCCGGCGTACACTTTTCATCATTGGGTGAAGCGGCAAAATCCATGACTGAAATAGCAAGTGTTACATTACCTGAAGCTGACCTGGCCGACCGCTACGAAAAACAATACCGGAATTTTAAGCATGAACTAATAAAAAGAGGATATTTGAATGCCTGATTAAACATTCATCATTTTAAAACGAGACCATTATTATCTGGTCCGGCAGCAACCTACAAACCCATACAACATGCTAAATGTCTATTTACTCCGGCACGGAGAAACTACCTGGAATGCAGATGGCAACCGGTATTGCGGTGCGACTGATGTGGAACTGACAGAAAAAGGACTTTCGCAGGCGGCGCAGGCCCGGGAATTATTAAAAGGATTGCAATTTGATGCAGTCTATAGCTCACCACTCCAACGGGCATTCATTACAGCCACTATTGCTTCCGGGAACCGTGCAGATATTATTCAGGACCCGTTACTTATGGAGGCTTCCTTCGGGCAATGGGAAGGTAAAACGCGTGCTGAATTCATTGCAGAGAATCCTGAACTGTGGGATCAATGGGAAACAGATCCGACTGATACCCGTGCCGGGCAGACAGGAGAAACGGCCGGAGAAGTGGTCGAAAGAGTGGATCGTTTTTTCAGAAATGTAGCAGAAAGACACCCCAACGGTACTATTCTGGTTGTGGCGCACAATGCTGTCAACCGTTTTTTCCTGGCTTATAAACTGGGGATGCCGTTAAAAAACTACCGCCGGATTTTACAGGAAAACTCATCCGTTACACATTTCTCTCTGGATGAAAACCACGAAATTGTGCTGAATAAGTTAAATTGCAGATAAATCGTTCGTTCCTGCAATTTAAAACCTTAATCCCTATGCGAAAACTCCGCTACTCACTGCTGACCCTCTTCGTGCTTATAGCTGGCAGCATTGCCTATGCCCAGAACAAACCGCTGAAAATCATGATGATCGGGGCACATCCTGATGATTGTGATATCAAAAGCGGCGGAACTGCCGCTTTATTTGTCGCCCTGGGCCATCAGGTTAAGTATCTTTCGGTGACCAACGGCGATGCCGGACACCAAAGCATGGGCGGCGGGATGCTCGCCAAAAGACGCTATGCCGAAACACAGGAAGTAGCCAAACGGCTTGGTATTACTTATGATGTCCTTGATAATCACGACGGCGAGTTAACGCCAAAACTGGAAATCAGGCTCGATATCATTCGTAAGATCAGGGAATGGGATGCCGATGTGGTCATTTCGCACCGCTCCAATGATTATCACCCCGATCACCGTTATACGGGTATCCTCGTACAGGACGCCGCATTTATGGTAGGTGTACCCAACATTGCTGCCGATACGCCTCCCCTGGCTAAAAATCCGGTTTTCCTCTATTTTCAGGACGGCTTCAAAAAACCCAATCCGTTTTCACCTGATATCGCCATTGATATTACGAGTGTGATTGACAAGAAAATTGACGCGCTTGATGCACACGAATCCCAGTTTTACGAATGGCTTCCGTGGATAGGTAATTACAAAGGTGAAATCCCGAAAGACAAAGCCGCAAGAAAACAATGGCTCCTCGACAACCGCTGGGCTTCCCTGGACACTTCCCTGGTACCCGTTATGGAGAAATGGTATGGAAAAGACAGAGCCGCTAAAGCAAAATATGCAGAAGCCTTTGAAGTATGCGAATATGGTAGCCGTCCGTCAGAAGAGGATCTGAAACGCTTGTTTCCGATGTTAGGGAAATAACCGTGCTTAAGACCAGCGCCTGCTTTTCGGATTATTCAGAAAGGCAGGCGCTGGTCTTTAAATCCCCTCCGTTAAACCCCTACTTATCCCTTTCTTCTTTTTTTCAACTTCGGTTATCCACTATTTTCAGCTGGAATATTCACCTCTCAGGTTCATGAAAAAAGATACATTCATCCTTATCGGATTCATCATTGTAAAATTTGTATTTCAATATACCCTGATCCACCCGGAATACGAGTTGCAACGTGACGAATATTTACATCTCGACCAGGCTAACCACCTGGCATGGGGATATTTATCGGTCCCTCCGGTTACTTCCTGGATTTCATTTCTTATTAAATTACTGGGCAACGGCGAATTCTGGGTAAAGTTCTTTCCGGGACTTTTCGGCGCACTGACAATGGTATTCGTCTGGAAAACCATTGAAGCCCTGAACGGTAACCGGTTCGCCCTGATACTGGGTGCCACCTGTGTCTTATTTTCTGCTATCCTCCGGCTTAGCCTGCTTTATCAGCCCAATTCACTTGATGTGCTGTCATGGACAGCGTTTTATTATATAGTCGTACGGTATGCAGGCAGTAAAAATCCCAAATGGCTTTTCTTCGGTGCCTTTATATTTGCCATCGGCTTTCTGAACAAGTACAATTTTGCATTTTTGCTGATCGGGCTGTTCCCGGCTGTATTCATTTCCAGTCAGCGGCAGGTGCTTCGGGAAAAGCAATTTTACCTGGCCATCCTTGTCGGGTTATTGCTGATTCTCCCCAACCTCATATGGCAATACAATCACAACTTCCCGGTAATTCACCATATGCAGGAACTGGCCGACAAGCATCTGGTTCATGTCGACAGGATGGTTTTCCTGCAAGAGCAGCTGCTTTATTTCTTTGGTTCTCTGCCTGTACTCGCTGCTGCTCTGTATGCTTTAATTTTCTACAGGCCGTTTGCGCCTTATCGCCTCTTCTTTTTCTCCCTGCTTTTCACACTTAGTACATTTGTTTTACTGAAAGCAAAAGGCTACTACGCCATAGGGCTGTATCCGGTTTACCTTGCTTTTGGGTCCGTTTATTTGTCCGTGTTATTGAAATCAGGCTGGCGTAAATATCTTCAGCCCATATTTATTCTACTACCGGTACTCAGTTTTATACCGATGTATCAATACTTTTTCCCTAATAAAAGTCCTAAGTACATTATTGCTCATACCAAAACTTACCAGGAACTCGGCCTTCTTCGCTGGGAAGACGGCAAAGATCATGCATTGCCACAGGACTTTGCAGATATGCTGGGCTGGAAAGAACTGGCTGAAAAAGTGGATGCCGTATATGCAGCCATGCCCTCACCGGAAGCGACACTGGTGCTTTGTGACAATTACGGGCAGGCGGGAGCGATTAACTATTACACCAGAAAAAACATCCGTGCTGTTTCATTCAACGCTGATTATATTAACTGGTTTGATCTGAACCAGCCATACCGGCATCTGATCAGGGTGAAGAATGCAGGAGGTAATGAAAAGGAATTAGCGAAAACGGGTCCTTATTTCGGAAAGGCTTTGATGTCAGATTCTGTTACCAACTCCTATGCCCGTGAATACGGCACCACCATTTTTTCATTTACCGATGCCAGCATCAATCTGAATGCGGTGATTAAGGCCGAAATTGAGGAAAAAAGAAAATTTTAAACAGGAGAAGAAAAAGGGAGCAGCGCACGATAATACAAGCCTGAAAACAACCCGCCGGATCTTGCACGGAACGATCTGAAATCTTCCTCATAAATCCGGAAATCAACTTGATCAGCACGTTGTTTTTCCGTATCTTTTAGCTTTCATACCGAAGGTATACATTGTAAGGAATGTTACTTTCAAAAATCATTAAAAATAAGGATTTACGATTACCTGATGCCATTACGTTTATTTCTCACCTTTACAAGAATCGGCTTATTTACTATCGGAGGCGGGTATGCCGTTATCCCCCTGATTGAACGGGATATTGTTGCACGCGAGTGGCTGACCAAAGATGAATTCTTTGAGCTGATCGCCATCTGTGAATCTTTACCGGGTGTTTTTGCCACCAATATTGCAACATTGGTAGGGTATAAAGTAAGCGGATTAAAAGGCAGCCTGAGCGCGGCACTGGGAACCATCATCGCTCCGTTTTTTATTATCATCCTGATCGCAGCATTTTTTCAGAAAGCCCAGGAACATAGTTGGGTTACCAGTGCTTTTAAAGGCATACGTCCGGCTGTGGCAGCCCTTATTGTTTCACCGTGTATTTCAGCAATCAGGCTGAACAGGCTAACTTACAAATCGGGAATTTTTCCGGCTACGGCACTTGTCCTGATGTGGCAATTCAATGTATCACCATTTCTGATTATCATCTTCGGTTGCCTGGGGGGAGTTGTATATAATATAGTAACCGCACAAAAGAGAGCAGAATAAAATGTTGTTTTTCAGACTTTCATGGGTTTTTATAAAAATCGGAGCATTCGGATTTGGCGGAGGTTATGCAATGCTTCCTTTGATTCAGGAGGAAGTTGTAGAAAAAAACCACTGGATGAGTAAAGAGCAATTTGTGGATCTGATTGCCATATCCCAAATGACTCCCGGGCCTATCGGAATCAATACCGCCACCTATGCCGGATACAATGCGATGCTCAATGCCGGTTATTCACCCTTCATGTCCATTGCAGGCTCAGTTGTAGCCACTGTTTCATTATGCATACCTTCCTTCCTGTTAATTACACTGATTTCCCTTTTCATAGCAAAAGTCCGGCAGAACAAACACTTTTCGGCGGCCATGACGGGAATCAGGTTATTGAGTGTGGCACTGATCGCTTTGGCAGCCTTATCCTTAATGAACAGCGATAATTTCATTGATTACATCAGCATTATAATATTCGCCGGGGCACTTCTGTTATCTGTGAAGTATAAAACCCATCCGATCATTATCGTTTTCTTAGCCGCCATCATCGGGCTTTTAATTTATTAATGATTCCAGGAAAATTAATCAATTCTGTAATTTACTGATTTCAGCTATTCCGACTCCCTCCGGAGAAAGTCTCCCGCGATATCCGGAGGTACTGCTCTTTGCTCACTACCCGTTCAATACCCCGTAAATGAACACGATCAGTAACCCCCTCAGCAGACGGGATTTCATTTATGAAAATCATTTTCACATCTTTGTATTTTAATAAATAATTAAAATAATACCACACCTTATTAAATTTACATAATACCTGTTAGAAAAGAACCCATATTTCAATAATAATGAACGATCGCGATTTGCAACTTTGGACAGAATTTCTGGCTGGCGACAAGGACGCCCTGGGATTTCTGGCAGCGCGTCATTATCGTACACTTCTTCACTATGGGAATAAGTTCGGCGTTGATCAGTTCGTAGTTGAAGACTGTATTCAGGATCTGTTTCTGGAGCTTTGGCAAAACCGTAAACGGATCAGAGCAACACCTTCCGTAAAGTTCTATTTATTAAAGTCCCTCCGGAATAATATTTTCCAATACATGCGCTATCAGAAGCGCTTTCCGCAAATGGAAGAAAAAATGTGGGAAACATCTTTCCCTGATCATGTTACTATTGAATCCTCCCTTATAGAAAATGAGGTCGTCAGAGAACAGATAAAACAATTGCAATTGCAGATGGAATCGCTTCCCAAGCGGGAACGCGAAGCGCTTTATCTCCGCTATTATGAGAATATGACCGTTGCGGAAATTTCTGAAATTATGCTTGTAAATCCGCAGTCCGTTTCCAATTTTCTGCAAAAGGCTCTCCGTAAAATCCGTCACAAATGGATAGCCGTGATTCTTCCTTTTCTGTTTTTTATAAAATAATTGCTATCAGAAGGGTATATCTGCTGATTACATTCATGTTGTCATTACACCCCTTCCGGAAAGTGTCCTGTCAGCATGAAATAGCTGTAATGATATGAACAGAACGGGTGCATAAAAACAGGAAGCAGATTTTTCAGTACAGGTCCCGTATATGGATAAATTAGATACACTTGAAGATTTTCTGGATAATGAATCGTTCCGGGCATGGTTGCATAACCCCACCCCTGAAAGCGATAACTATTGGCAGAAATGGCTGGAAACTCATCCACATAAAAAGGAACACTTTGAAATGGCTGTTTCCTTTTTGCTGGCACTGGAAGGCGCCAAAGAGGAAATATCAGACGAATATGTAACCGCTAAAGCTGACGCAATAGTTACTGATTTAGCTGATGATACCCCTCAGCAGTTCCTGATTGACATCACGAAGCGCCCCTTCTTCAGATGGGTTGCCGTTATCGTCCTTGGCCTGGGTATCGGATGGTTTTACAATCAATCTGATTCGCCGGCAACCTACCTTGAGACCATAGCTGTTGCGGACAATCCCGGCGATCATCCGATGGTTAAAATCCTGAATCCGGATCAGAAACCCGCTCTGGTAAACCTCCCTGATGGCTCTTCGGTACTGCTGTCACAGGGAAGCACAATGGAATATAACCAGGACGGACCATTTGAACGAAAGGTATATCTGACCGGCGAAGCATTTTTTGAAGTGGTAAAAAATCCCGAAGCCCCGTTCTTCGTACACACCGATAAACTGACGACAAAGGTTTTGGGGACAAGTTTTCGTGTAAGATCATTTGCAGAAGAAACAGAAGCGCAGGTAAGTGTGCGGACAGGCACAGTTACCGTAACAGCACATCGCTCACAGCATCATAATCAGGACTCCGAAACCATCATTGTGCATCATAATGAGCAGGTCAACCTTAATAACAATGATCAGCAGCTGATCAAAAGTGTGATCCCTTCCTCAAAAGAAAGGAGTTTTCCAGAGGTCCTTCAGAAAGAGAATTGGGAATTCCGGTTTACCAGTCTGCAAGAGGTTTTCTCTATTCTGGAAAATGCATACGGCGTTTCCATTGATTACGATCAGGATAAAATGAAAAACTGTACACTGACAGCCTCACTGGCCGACGAGCCCTTTATGGATAAAATCAGGCTTATATGCATAGGTATTGATGCCGAATTCAGTATAGAAAATGAAAAAGTAATCATTACCGGAAAAGGCTGCGAACCGGATAAACGCCGGTAACTCAGTGATACAATCTGACGACAATAAAAACAACAGTATTCAACCTAACCTTTTACACTATTGAAACAATCAAGCATCTCTGAAAATTAAAACCAAAAGCGGGATGCTGGGAACATCACCGCTTTTGTAATCCCTGACTTGTGTAATGCGTAACACACCGCCTTTTCAGGTGGTAAAGGGATTTGTTTGCCATTCCTGATTCAAGAATTAACAAAACGTAACAAATTTATGAAATTACCATTTCTAAAACGAGGGGTAACTCTCGCCCTTATGAGAATATCATTTCTTCAGTTCATCTTCGCCGTATTTCTTATCCATGTCAGCTGGGCAGAGAATGGAATGGCGCAGGAACTGCTCAACCGCAGGATCAGTATTAATGCTGATGCCGATCCTCTTGAGAGGGTCATTGGAAAGCTTGAAAAGCTTTCAGGTACTCACTTTATTTACAGCCGGGAGATTGTGGACTCTGAACGGAAAGTCACTTATGCGGCTAATAATAAAAAACTTTCAGAGATTCTGGAAGGGATACTGTCCCCTCTCCATCTGAAATACCACGTATACGGAAATCAGATTATTATCAGGAAGAACAATGCTCCGGGACAAACCGGAGCCATCAGCACGCAGCATGATGACAGCCAACCGGCCCCTGATAAAATAATAATCGGCTCAGTCACCGACGAAAAAGGTGAACCGCTGCCCGGCGTAAGTATTCTGGTAAAAGGCTCACAAAAAGGCACTTCAACAGACTATGATGGCAATTATCAGATAGAAATGCAAACAGGTGATGACATTCTGGTAGTGAGTTATGTCGGGTATATTACGCAGGAAATCAGCATAGGGAATACTACTCAGCTGAATATCACATTGCAGCCCGATATAAAAAGCCTGGAAGAAGTGGTCGTTATCGGTTATGGGTCTGTAAGTAAAAAGGATCTCACAGGAGCGGTTGGCTCTGTAAATGCTTCAAAAATAAATCAGGTACCTGTAACAAATGTCGCACAGGCCTTACAGGGAAGAATTTCAGGTGTACTGGTTACCAACAACAGCTGGAAACCAGGGGCAAGCCCTTCCGTATTAATCAGAGGAAAAAGGTCGATCAGTGCCAGCAGTGACCCTCTGTATGTAGTTGACGGAATTCCGATGTCGGGTGGAATGAACGAGATCAGTCCGGCGGACATTGAATCTATGGACGTCCTGAAAGATGCGTCGGCTACTGCCATTTATGGCGCGCGGGGCTCCAACGGTGTTATTATCATTACCACCAAAAAAGGAAAAGCAGGAGCCACACAAGTCGATTACAACAGCTATTACGGCCTTCAGACCACACTTAACCGCCTGCCGTATATGAATGGTGCCGAATTTGCAGAGACGGTAAGAGAATCTTACCGCGCAACCGGAAAATATAAATCATCAACACCCAGCTGGGAAGAAGATCAGACTATCGGAACTTTCAGAAACGATCCTTATACACTGGAATCTATAAAAATGGCTTATGATGAAAACGGCAACTATGATCCTTCCAGGGTACGTTCCAACAGTCAATGGTGGGAAGCCGTACAACGGACAGGTATGATCACTGATCATCAGCTCAGTATCCGGGGTGGTAGTGAAAAGACTAAATTTCTTATTGGTGGTACCTATAACCGCAATAAGGGAATTATGAAGGATGAAGATTACAAGCGTTTTTCCATGCGGGTTAATCTTGATCATCAACTGAATAATTTCATAAAAATTGGTGGTCAGACACAATTTTCTCATTCGGTTACGGAAAGAGGAGCTGACCTGAATAACAACTGGCGTGTCATACCCATCGGGCGTTTCTATGATGACAACGATAACCTGTTGCTCCGCGTTTCCGGTACTGACGATCAATACTGGAATCCGCTAACCCGCCTGGCAGATGGTGCTGTTAGCAAGCCCCTGAAAAACAACCGTTTTTTCGGCAGTTATTACGGAGAGATTACATTACCTGTAGATGGACTCCGCTTCCGCACTAATCTGGGGATAGACTTTATCTCAACCCAGGATTATGATTTTCAGTCAGGCATAGCCAGGTCAGGCAGAACCAATTACGCTAAAAATGCTACTGCTGACCAGTTTATGTATACCTGGGAAAACCTTATTTTTTATGACAAGCAACTCGGCGATCACAACCTTGGTGTTACTTTACTTCAATCCATCCAACAAAACCTGAATGAAAGTAATGGTATTCCGGTAGAAAATATTCCTTCCGATGCCCTTCTCTATTACAATGTAGGTGCAGGGCTTATTCCCGGGACACTGGTCAGCAATAAACAGCAATGGAATATCGCTTCCTTTATGGGGAGAGTCAACTATGGTTTCAAGAATAAATATCTTTTAACGGCCTCACTCCGATACGACGGGGCTTCACGGCTGGCAGCAGGTCATAAATGGGTGCAGTTCCCGGCGATGGCATTTGCGTGGCGCTTAAGTGAAGAAGATTTTCTGAGAAATATAAAATCAATAAGTGATCTGAAACTGAGAGTAGGTTACGGAACCACTGCCAGCTCGGAAGTAAGTCCTTATCAGACCAAAGGAACGCTAAGTACCTATTATTACAACTACGGCTCCAGCCTTCAGATCGGCTATGCTCCAAGTACGCTTCCTACCCCTAATCTTACATGGGAAACAACCGGCCAGTGGAATGCAGGGGTTGATTTCGGATTGCTGAATAACAGAATCACAGGATCAGTTGATGTATATCTTCAAAATACACATGATCTGCTTATTGACCGACAGCTTCCCGTGGTTTCAGGGTTCTCGGTTATTAAATCAAATGTAGGGCGTACCCGAAATAAAGGAATTGAGTTCAGCATGAATACCGTAAACGTTGAAACCGGTCATTTCAGATGGTCAACCGACTGGATGGTTTATACCAATAAGGAGCAAATTGTTGAACTTTATAACGGGAAAGACGATGATACCGGAAACAAATGGTTTATTGGCCAGCCCATTAACGTAACTTATGATTACAAGAAAACCGGTATCTGGCAGAATACTCCTGAAGATCTTGCTGAAATGGCGAAATTCAATGAAAACGGAAGCAATTTCACCCCGGGCTCTATCAGGTTATATGATAACGGGGACTATGTAATCAATTCAGATGACAGGGTGATTCAGGGGCAGGCCCGTCCTAAACTGATAGGTAGTCTGGTGAATACATTTGAATATAAAGGATTTGACCTGAGCTTATTTTTGTACGGGAGCTATGGTTCCATGATTGAAAATAACATTGAATACCTGAATCAGGCACACCGTAACAGCAATGTAAAGGTAAATTACTGGACACCGGATAACCCTAGCCACGATGCGCCGCGCCCTGTTGAAGGTATCGATAATCTGAATTATATACAGACCATGCGTTACGAAAATGCAGATTTCCTGCGTGTAAGGTCATTATCTCTCGGTTACACGCTCCCTAAAGACGTTCTGAATAAGCTGACTATTTCAAGATGCCGGATTTATGCCACGGCTCAGAATCCGCTTATCTGGACAAAATATACAGGTGTGGATCCGGAAGGTGCACAAGGTTACGCTGCACCCAGTGTCCGCACATGGGTACTTGGCCTGAATTTAAGTTTCTGATCCGATTTAGCCATTTTCCAAATACATTCACATGAAAAAACGTAATAACACCATCCTATTGCTTTCCTCACTGGTTGCCTTTTTTACCATAAGCTGCAGTGATTTCCTGGAAGAAAAAGACCTTCCGCGCCTCACTCCCGATTTCTACGGAACACCGGCAGGCGTGGAGTCGGCCGCTACGGCTACCTACAGCTATATGCGTTGGGGAGCGGGTAATGAACGCTTCAATGTTCTGACAGAATACGGAACCGACCTTTTCACACAAGGGGAAGATCCCGGGCCTTATGCCGCAGGGTTTAACCAGTATGGCAGTCAGTTAAATCCCGATGCAGCCGTGCTTTATGAACTATGGGAAAATCATTATAAAGCCATCAATACAGCCAACCTGGTTATACAGCAGGTAGAAGCGTCAGCTCAGATGACAGAAGCCCAAAAACGTTCGGCGATAGCCGAGATGTCTTTCCTCAGGGGGTATTTCTATTTTGACCTGGTTCAGCAATTCGGCAGTATTCCTCTGGTTACAGATGTCAGTTTCGAAATCAGAACAGATTTTAAACGTTCCCCGGTTGCTGATATTTATAATCAGATTATCAGTGACCTTACTTATGCTGCCGGTATCTTGCCGGAAAACCCGGTGGCTACAGGCAGAGCCACCCGCTATTCTGCTTCTCATTTGCTTGCCAAAGTTTATCTGACACGCGGCAGCGCTGTAAACGATGAAAGAGGGCAGCAGGTTTCAGATATGGACAGTGCGCTCGTATATGCTGAAAAAGTCATTAACAGCGGAAAGCACTCGCTGGTTGCCGATTATTCCGATTTGTGGGATATTACTAATCAGGGAAACAGCGAGGTAATATTTTCCGTACAGTTTACGTCCAATCTGGTGTATAACGGTGACGGCAATGCATTCCATTTATTCTGGGGTTCATGGTACGAGGATCAGCCCGGCATGGAACGTGATCTTACCAATGGCAGACCCTACAGAAGACATCGTCCGACCAACCATACCATGTTTGAATTATATGACAGAAAGAATGATTCCCGCTTTTATAAAAGCTTTAAATGGGTTTACAAGGCAAACAAAACAGCTACGGGTATTGCAATCGGTGATACCGCTATTTATTATAGTCTGAACTCCCAAACAACCCCTGCAACTTATAAATACTTTCAATGGAATAAGGAGAACCCGGAATCCAACAACCGGTATTATCCTGCCCTGGTAAAGTTTATGGATCCTCTCAGGGCCTCTGTAAACGAAATGAAAGGGACAAGAGAATGGGTGCGTATGCGCCTGGGTGAAACGTATCTGATTGCCGCCGAAGCCGCCGGACGTACCAACGATTTTCAGAAAGCCGCCACCTATATCAATATATTAAGAAAACGCGCGGCCTGGCAGGAAGGTGAAACAAAGCTTCCTCAATACTGGAAAGAAGAAGGTGGAAAACCCGATGATATCCAAAGTACGTTTGAATACATCAAAGTGACATCTGCTCAGCTTCAGAGTAATTTTGTCGACTTTATCCTTGCAGAACGTGGCAGGGAATTGCTGGGAGAAACCAATCGCTGGGAGGATCTGGTCAGAACAGAAAAGCTGGAAGCATATACTGGCACCCATAATCCTGATGCCGTCAGTTTCAGGACACATCATAAGTTACGTCCTATCCCTCAGAAACATATCGACCGTATCAGTCCCAAAGGGACAATCCAGGAAGAACAGAATGAAGGATATTACTGACATGCAGCATTTAAGATCAGACTGATTGACAAAGGTCTGTTATAATAAAACCGGCAATGAAAGCAAAACTTCCGTTGCCGGTTTTATTATGCAATACTGATTGCTTCTACTTTCCTTTCCTGAAACCGGCCAAAGGTTTATCGTCTTTGGTCAGCATGAATACATCACCCTGCAAAGTATACCCGTCAATTTCCTGCATTACAGTCAGGAACCGGTTTTCAGTTGGCAGATGATCGCATGCCATCTGGGTTGAAATTATTTGCATAAACTGCAGCTTATCGCTGTCAAAGCTGACATCGCCACCATAACCGTTACATCCGGCAAATCCGTTGATATTGATTTCACCACCATTTATAGTTAATGTAACCGGTTTGGAATCATTATATGTTACTGCCTTACCATCAAGCTCACTCAGTTCCCAGGTTACATCCAGCAGGTCGGGATCAATTTTGGTCAGTACGTAATGATTCTTCAGCGGACCGTCAATTTCATTCCCTTCCAGATCCAGCTGAAAGAGTCTGTTCTCTCCTACCTTATACTTAAACGGACCATTGTCAATTCCTGAAAGTGTAATGGTTCCGCCGTCATCTGACCATGAAAAGGTTCCGGTAGTGCGCGTCGGATGAGCGCTTTCTGACAAATAATAAGTTTTTAATACATAAATGCTATCCTGCAAACTCAGCATGGTACTGATCCCTTCGCAATCGGCGCAGGGTACAACTCCGGCATAAAGCCCCGCCCAATCCACTGAATTACGTGAATTGTGCAACAGATCATTCACCGTAATTTCATGCTGACTGGTATTTTCGTCCTGATTTCCGGAAGTACATGCCTGTACAAGGCCAAGCCCCAGTAGCAGTAGGAATAACTTTTTCATACAAAACAGTTAAAATTGATGATTAAAAAAATATGGAGAACTTACCCCGTCTTAATAGGATGCATCAAATTGCCAGCGGACCACTTCAATAAAGTCTGTCTTACCATTTTTTAAATGAATGTTCACTTCATTCATGGTGTCTTTTCCGGTTTTGTGTGTAAAATACCATTGAGATGACCTTGACATGGCGGTATCATAAACAGTATCCAGATCCTTTGTTAATAAGGAAATCCGCTCAAAGGTAGCCGTATAGGATGACTTCTTCCGGATAGCTGCCAGCTTATCATATAATTTACCGGCTTCGTCTCCCATCCTGACCGACATACTTTCTTTTTCACCTGACGGCCACTGTGTCAGCTTTTTGCCGCTGTTGAGATAGATACTCTTCACTTTCCCTTCTTCCAGCGTGATCTGAACACCGGAACCGGTACCTTTTTCCTGATCAAGTAAAATATAACTGTATAATGGAATCCGCTCACGGAGTTGTGTTATGTCCGAGGTACTATTTCCGACAATATTCAGAAAGGATACTCCATCAGTCGCTTTCAGATTCTGAATAGCAGCATAGGCTTCTCTGGCTTCGCTCCGGATATACACTCCCATAAAACTGCCTGATGAAATCGTATCACGGCCTGTTATCCGGGACATGGGCGGATCTATAATTATTTCAGGTGAGGGGTCTTCCTGCAAACATCCGGTAAAAACGGTGGCTAAAAGTGCAATTATGAACAGATTTTTCATGAAAATGAACAAGGTTTAGTTGAAAACTGTCTGACTACACTATCAAAGAGCCTCCTATTCCCGGATGGTTGGAATCCGGGCTGAATTTTTCAAAATCCTTTACACCTGTTTACCTGTCAGTACTACTTCCGGGTCGGTATTACCCGATATCAAAGCAATACTCTTGCGTACCTCAATACTCACCTCTTTCTTATTAAAGCGGCAGGTCAGTGTTTCATAATGTGCGGTATCGACAAACCGCCAGGTCATTTCAAAGGTTTGCGCGTCAGTCCAGTTACCGGTGGCCATCGTTTTTAATGGCGGATTCCCGGGAATGACCGTTGGAATCAGTTTCAGCCATTCAATGCTCACACCGGAAGATCCCCGTTTCCAGGCATTCACTTCCATCTCCATCGAATGATCGCCCTGATCATCCGTCAGCTGAAAAGTAACCTCCTTCCCCGAAAATAAAAAAGAGGCTGTCTTTATCCCTAATTTATTGGTCTGAAAAGCATACTTTTTCCGGTTGATTCCGGAAGCAATTTTAGCGGTGGCCATACCTGTGGGTAAAGGCAATGCCAGGTCTTTCAGTCTTTGGGAAAGCATTTTCTCATTGGCGGCATCCACCGGGAGATTTTCGTCTTTTCCCGGCAGTAAATACTGCCATACATGGTTGAGAATAATCTGCATATCAGGTGTTTCACTGGTAATGGCAATCACCATTTCTTTCTCCGGAATGACAATACAGTATTGTCCGTAAGCTCCGTCACCACGGTAAGCATGATGCCGGCATCGCCAGAACTGATAACCATATCCCTGCAGCCAGTCACTTGCCGGCCTGTCCTCCTCCTTGCCCGGCTGTATTATATGCGCCAGTGTGGCTTCCTTCACCCAGTTAGCCGGGATAATCTGCTTCCCGTCCCATTTGCCTTCCTGCAGATACAGCTGACCGAATTTGGCGATATCTTCGGTTTTCACTCTTAATCCCCAGCCTCCTACACAAATTCCCTTCGGGTCAACTTCCCAATCCATTCCTGTAATACCGAGGGGATCAAACAAGCGGGGTGTTAAATACGCTATCAGGGTTTGTCCGGTAAGTTTCTGAATAATAGCCGACAACATATAGGTGGCGCCGCTGTTATAAACAAAGTGTGTACCCGGCTGATGCGTTACCGGCTGGGCCAGAAATGCTTTTACCCAGTCGTCATTTCCAGGTGACCTGAAAGCAGAAGTGGTGTCCTTGTCATGCCCGGTGGACATGGACAGCAGATCACGCACCCGCATGGCAGCCAGCAACTCGCTGACCTGTGCCGGTTTTTGTTCAGGAAAAAATGAAATCACCTGATCATGTACGGAAAGCCTACCCTCTGCAACTGCTAAACCTATGGCCGTGGATGTAAAACTTTTACTCAGCGAATACAGCGTATGCTTTAATTCCGGCGCATAGGGCGCCCACCATCCTTCAGCTACCACATTTCCGTTTCTGACGATCATCAGGCTATGTAACAACGCTTTGGACTTTTCAATAGCTGCTACAAAATCCAGAACTGCACGTGAGCTGATTCCCTGGGATTCCGGTGAAAGCCGGGGCAATCCATCCTGAACCGGATTAAAAAACGGCATAGAAGCGGCCCGTGCCTCTGCCAGGATACCCAACTGAAGAGCTCCCCAAAAGGAGGTTTTTATAAAAGAGCGACGGTTAAAATCCATAGTAAGAGGTGATTGTGTCCATCATCGGTTTTGATTACTATTCTATTTTCCTGTAAATTATAAAGATTCTTTCTGAAAATGAACACAGCGCTGTCTGTTCAGGATTTTTCCTTACTTTTAATCACCCCTATAGCGTTAAAATGTTTCCTTTAATGATTATGAAAAGGTATATATTCTGCTCCTTTCTGCTGTTTGCACTACCGCTGGCCGGCCTGACACAAAAGCTGTCTGAGCAAAAAATCAGGAAGAAAGCAGCTGCAATTCATCAGAAAATATTCACGGTTGACACACACGCCGATGTCCCGATTAATATGATGGAAGAAGGTTTTGATATTGGTGTGGAACATCGTTTCGAAAAGGATAAATCACAGATCGACATCCCAAGAATGCAAAGAGGAGGTATGGATGCCATGTTTTTTGCTGTATATATGGCACAGGGGCGCCGTACCCCTGAAGGAGACGCAGAGGCCAGGATCAATGCACTTGCCATATTGGATAAAATCCATGCAGCCATTAAGCAGTATCCCGGCCTTCTGGGGCTGGCTACTACGCCTGAAGAAGGCTATAATCTGGAAAAACTGGGTAAAAGGGCGGTATTCATAGGGATGGAAAACGGGTGGCCGATAGGAAAAGATATTGGTAATATCAAGCTGTTTTATGACCTGGGAGTGCGCTATATTTCTCTTTCGCACTCTGCCAATAATGATCTTTGCGATGCATCCTCAGATGCCGATGGCCCTGAGCATAACGGTTTAAGTGAGCTGGGGGAAAAAGCGATCATTGAAATGAACCGGCTCGGTATTATGGCAGATGTATCCCATTTATCTGACTCGTCTTTTTACGACATCATGCGCATCAGCAAAGCTCCTGTGATTGCTTCGCATTCGTCGTGCCGCGCCCTGGCGGATGTTCCGAGAAATATGTCAGATGATATGATCAGGGAACTGGCCCGGCGGGGCGGTGTGATACAGATCAATTTTGTTCCCGCATTCCTGAAAAAATCAGCAGACGATCAGGAAATTTCCATGAAACTGCTGGTAAAGAAAACCCGGCAGGTTGACCTGACTGAAACACAAAAGAAAGAATTGCAGGATGAGCTTGATACTGCTAAAAAGAAATTTATAGCCGATATGCCTACTGCTGCCGATGCAGTGAACCATATCGAACATGTGATCGGGATAGCGGGCATTGACCATGTAGGTATCGGTATGGATCTGGACGGTGGTGGCGAACTGGCAGAACTGAAAGATGTAAGTCACATTGGTGTGATTACGGAAGAACTCGTACGCAGGGGATATAATGAAGAGCAGATCAGAAAAATATGGGGTGGAAATATTATGCGTGTAATGGGCGAAGTACAAAAAATAGCCGGAAAGTAAAAACAGAAATCACCTGAAAACCG